>QQUD01001063.1 GCA_008501785.1 Chloroflexota bacterium | reverse complement strand
TGTGGATGCAGGCGCTTCCTGGAACATCGACCGCACGCGCTTGCCCGATGGCGGCACAAACCTGGTGCGTTTATCTGTCATGGGAGTGCCCGATGCCAATGACACATTGTTCTCTGGAGAAAATCTTGTCTCCACCCACGATCCACATCGCCTGGTTGCTCTAACCGTCGTCGCTGGTTCGCCCCAATCTGCACTACAGCAATACGATCTCTACCGGCAGGCGCTCGAAAACAGTCACAGCCGTAAGCCGCTCTACGTCCTGCCAGCATTCTTAACCAGCGCCGATCAAGGCAAACTCGCATTCGCCCTCGCTTCGATTCTAGGGTTGACCTACAGTCAGGGCACATTCTTCTACTACAAACCGGCAGACCCGCTTGCATCCCCCGTCAAATTGGCAAACGGCTTACTCAATTCCATTCAGGCACTCACAGAACACGACGGCCTCGTTTCTGAAATCATGGAGCGGGTCGATGCTCAAATTGCTCGTATTGGCCTGCGTGATGCCATTCAAATTCTCACAGAGTATTACAGCACCATTCCCGATGGAAACACCCAACTTGATGAAGAACTGCGCGAATTAAAGCGTTTGGTTCGCAATTATGCCGAAGACCTACGCCGCTTCAGCGAATTTAACGTCGGTCTCAACGGCCGTCCCGCCCGCCAACAGTCAACCCGTTAAGAAAATTGGAGTGGCAGCGCCACTCCAATTTTTAAAGGAAAAGCAAGTAATGAAAAAAGATCAAATACACAAAGTTCAACGAACGCTGGTCATCACTGGCGGTTCGACTGCCGCGCAAGTTGGCACAAATTTCATAAAATTATTGCATGACAGAGCTGGTCCCATAGATGCTGTTGCAGTGGTTCACTGCGAATTACCAGATGCCATGCACGACCTGCCCGAAACGATTGCCCAGGCTCTGTCTACCATTTCACCCACTTCACTGGCGGCCACATTGGCCCAAAAAGGTTGGCTGCTGGATACCATTGCCGAACTATCCATCTTCTTTGTGTTGGAAACGGCCGTTTTCACCTCAACCCACGCCACCGAAATCCAACAAACAACCGAAAACATGCTGCAACAACACCTGGGCGTAGACGCACGCTATTTTTTGATCTGGGTCGCCCCCGAAAGACATACCCAAGCCATCACAAACAGCCTTGCCACTTTACCCAATACCAACCACCATACCACGTTTGCCATTTGCCCTTTAAACGAGATGGGTTTACGTTTGCCAGATGTGTCAAAGCTTGGGGCGATTGGTGCCGAATTGCTCTGGGCACTTGTCGCCACGCCTCTACGAAGCGCCCTCACACATTTGCAAGAGCACAACAATCTCAACAACACAATCCAAACCGCCTTCAACACAATAGGGGTTGGTTACTGGTCCTGGTCCCTGGAGCATACACGCCAACACTTTATCAGCCAGTGGATACAAGCCATTTTTACATTGTGGTTGGCACAAATAGAAAACAGCTTCGATGAAGAACGTGCCGTACAGTGGCTCGAAAAAAACCAGCTCAATCCAGATGGTGTGAAAAATGCATTGACCACCCTCATTGACCAAACAATGCCAGATTTTGCGCTCGATAGCTGGCACGCGCCTGCACCCTGGCAAATACAGGCACTGCTGCACAATATCGCTTTTGAAGATGAAAAAGATATCGAAACATTCCAGCAGCTTGCCGAAGCACTCTCCTTACAGGTGGGTGAATGGGTAGAAACCGCTGCGAACATTCTGAAAGCACAGGTGCAAACTTGTCTGGATGAACAACCCATTGGCGGTTTAAACACCGCCTTCGCATGGATCGTTGCCTGGTTGCACGCATTTGACCAATACGGGAGCACCCTGTATACGCTGCAAACACAATTGGAAAAACGAATGGTAGCCCTGGCCGAAAAACGGGCCGTCTGCGAAGCTGCCATGCAAAAACACCTGCTGCAATGGCCTGCACCCAAACCATTGACATGGGGGACCATTGGGCTGCGACCGTGGCAATGGCCAAAACTGTTTTGGCAATATCGACAGATACGTCAGAGCGGCCGTCAGTTAACCCAACTGCTTGCGCATCAAGCAAAATTACGCCGTCAACAGCTTCTCACAACCGGTTCGCGTCAGGGAATCGCATCATTACAAAAAGCCGCCCGCCATCTGCTTGACCAGGTCGAAGAAATAAAAGAGATGCTCATCCATTGCAACAAGCAAAACAGTAACGGGAGAACACCACCAGAAGAAATTTCATTAGACATCGTCATCCCTTTCCAGTTGTACGAACAGTTCATTCCCGATGAGGATCACGAAGCACACTTGGCAGCTGCATCAGTAGGGGGGCTTGGTCGCCAAATCACAGCGTTAGATGACGATATTTTGAACACATTGCAGCAGGTCGCCGCGGATCGACTGGCAGACCTTGACCAGATTACGGCAGCCGAGGCACTTACGGCCGTTTCCCAAATCCCCGAAGCATGGTCGCAATGGCTAGAAGCCATCTGGGCCGATGCCACCCCATTGTGGCGTTTTGACGAAACCTGTCTGGACGAAGAAATGCGCAGTCGGCAGCAAACAATTGCCTGGGTGTGTGCATCAGGCGTCAAAAAAATAGCAGACCATTTAGCCCCATTCATCGAGGGCAAACAAATACTTTGGCTCGATACAGCCGAACCAGAAACCATCTTCCTGCTTCGCATCAGAACCAATTTGACCGTAGCTGCCATGATTGGCAGCGAGGAGAATGAACATGCAAAATGACGATATCTATAATGATGAATGGTCACCTGAATCGCCATTAACACCAAACGGCCGTTTCCCATCCGACATGCCAGAAATGAACTGGTTAGACAGCATTCGCAGCTTATGGCAGTGGGACGACATGGCCGCAGAAATCAGCCAGGAGAGTTTAGCACGGGTGGCCTTAGTGGGCTTGCCACATGCAGGCAAAAAACTGTTGTTCAACCGCCTCCGTGGATGGGATTCCGCCACAAAGGGAGAGGAACCAAAGAGCGAAGGGGTTGAGCCATCATCCATAACAGGCCCGACATTTCCCGAAAACGAATGGGTGCTGCCCATCCAAGTAGAATCCTTCGGCTTCTTCCTGCTTGCAGATTTACCATCAGCACAACCGGCAGCAGTCACCACGGCCGAATCCCTCATGTTGCAGTTATCAGACCCTGCGCTCATCGTCTACCTGCTCGATGCCACCATGGGGGTGCGCCCGGCCGATTATCGCTGGATTGCCACTCTGCGTGCTGCTGGCAAACCGATTCTGGTTGCATTTAACAAAGCCGACACCGTACAGCGATTAGAAACGGCCGTTTCCGAAGCCACCACCCGTCTCGGCATGCCCGTTATCCCCATTTCTGCAATGAGCGGACTCAATGTAGAAGACCAACTGTTGTCAGCCATGCTTGATGCCGCACCCAGACTGGCCGTGCCGCTCGGTCGTGAACTGCTTTGTTTGCGCCGTACCGCTGCCCGCCGCGTCATGCGGCAGGCAGCCGTCGCCGCTGGCATGTTTGGCGCGCAGCCCATTCCCCTCGTTGATCTGCCCATTCAAGCATCCCTCCAGGTGGGCCTAGTCATGCGCATTGGTGCCGCTTTTGGCCACACACCAACCGGTGGATTCAATCGGGAACTGCTGACCACAATCGTCAGTTCACTGGGGCTGCGCTACCTGGGGGTCTCACTCATCAAGCTCGTTCCGATTCTAGGATGGGCCGT
Source organism: Chloroflexota bacterium (assembly GCA_008501785.1). The sequence goes on along the minus strand of QQUD01001063.1, from coordinate 724 downwards.
CAGTGGCATCTTCAGCAGCGTCACCACACTGCTCATCGGCGAAGCAGCCATGCGTTACTACGAAGCCGGAGGCACCATTCCGTTTCGTCAATGGCTCAATCAATGGAAAAAATAAAAGATGAAATCTAAAACCTTACCCATCCCCCAGCTTCGTTCCCCCTACGGCCCCTGGCAATCCGCCTACACCACTGATGCCCTGCGCCGTGCCTGGGCATCAGTGCGTGCCAACAAAGGCGGCAGCGGATCAGATGGCGTTACCATTGCTGAATTTGAACAGCAGCTCGAAGACAATCTACAACATTTGCACCGGTTGCTGATAAACGGCCGTTACCGCCCCCATCCCGTCAAACAAATCCTCGTTCCCAAAGCCAACACACGCTGGCGGCCGCTCACATTGTGGACAATCCGCGACCGCATTGCCCAACGCGCCACCTACAACTACCTTGAACCCGTGTTCAACCGCCAATTCTTGCCGTGCAGCTATGGCTTTCGCCCCGGCCGCTCTACACGTGATGCAGTCACAGCCGTCCAGCAGGCACGACAAAGCGGTGCCTGCTGGGTACTCGATGCCGACATCAAAGATTGTTTTGACAACATGGACAACAGGCGCATGATGCGACAATTGTCCATCTGGCGCGTCCCACACCCCATCCGTCATCTCATCAAACAATGGCTCCATACCAAAATCGGCAACGCCTGGCGGCCTGAACAAACCAGCGCAGGC
>QQUD01000846.1 GCA_008501785.1 Chloroflexota bacterium | reverse complement strand
ACAGCCAAGACGCTCATTTCAATGGGCAGCAATCGGTTCTGTCGCTGGTCGTTAATCACCGATTCCGGTGGGTTTTCGGCCAATACCAGTCGCCGCACCAATGGATCATCATCAATATTCATGTTGGAAATCAAGCCATAAATCGCTTCACGCTCGTCCACCGGCTGCGCTTTCACTAGGCTGCCAAACGCAGGCACACTCAACTGCCCCACGCGACACCCCACCGCAAAGCCGGTGGTGCTTGCGCGAAGAATACGGCCGATTACTGGATTATCTAAATTCATACGCTTCCTTTCAACATCTTGTAAAGACGACTACCCTAGTATTAGCTACTGGTTCCTAAAAAACGTACACGAGTACGGACTTTTATGCCTTTACGAACGGCCGTTACAATAAAAGGTACATCTACCTCAAGTTCGCTTGTTACCAAAGCTTCGATTGTAGCTATTGTAAATTCGGGGAGGATATGCTCAGGTCTGAGAAATAAAATACCAATGATAGGTTGTTGTCGCGCAATTGCGAGTGTACCAAAATCACTATCATGTGTAAGTACAACGAGTTGATTTTGTTGAGCAAATTGGAGAACGGCCGCGTCTGGTTGTCCAATTAAACCAATTTCTGACACAGTTTGCACACCTACCCTACGCTTGCGTAGAAACACAACCACTTCGGGATGAATATTTTCATCAGTAAGAAAAGAGAAGTCAAATAAGTTCAACTGGCAATCTCTGTTATAAAAAGGGCATCATTTTTTAATGATTGTGCGGCATAACGCAAAGCATCTTCAATCGCTGCAAACGAAAGCTGCGGATAAGTTTTTAAAATATCCTTGTGTGTTGCGCCACTTGCAAATAATTCAAGAATAAACTCAACACTAAGCCGGGTTCCCTTTATCACAGGCTTACCATTTAAGATTTCTGGATCGTTATGAATGTGTACGAACATAATACTCTCCAAAGTTACTAATATCCATTCATTTTACACGAAAAGAACCTGGCAATGCAGCAAAAGCAATCGTCAAATTTCCAATCTTGATTTTAATGATTACTACTGTCTATTTCAGCCGCTCGGCGTAATGCCAAAAAGACCTCTTTCAAAGGTTGACTTACGGCACTATCAGGTTCTGCAAGTATAAATTCTTGATAGGTTTCGAGAAATTGGTGCCTAATTCGGTGAAAAAGATGCAAAAAATGACGAAGGAATCCAATGCAATCTAAAATTGCAAATTCGATGCCACCTGTTTCGCGATAAAGCGATGATGCATAGGAAGTTACATCTGGATCAATTTTATCCGTTGTAATGAAGATATAATTGTCAATCTGTTTTCCAGAAGATACGATTTTTTGTAATGCCAAATCAATATCTGATTGCACAATTTGCTTAGCCTTCATTTCATAACAAGTAACAACATTTCCTTCATCTGTTAATGTGATTTCTATATCTCCCATTGCGCCAGTCTGCAAATCTGCTGCATTATGAGCAAACAAAGGACGAGCTTTTTCTCCAAGCAAATGTTCAGCAGTGCGATAAGCTGATGTCACTATTAAAACCGGTAATCGACTCGTTTTAGGACTTGATAGATGCTGTTCGATTAAAACAACAATTTCTTCGGAAGAAAGTGGGATACCATGCGCTGTTGTTCGTAGCTCTTTGAGCAACTGCGTCATTCGATCATCCTGTTCTTGTTTGAGAATTAATAGTTGCCGTACCGTTTCTATCAGTAAATTTTCTGCACTAATCCGATTTTGAAACACGTCATCAAGAAGTTGAATGGTATCAACATACATTTGTTTGGGGCGACCGCTAATTGTTAATGAAGGGGTTAAAGCCACATTTATTGTTCTAAATCCAGGTGTGAGAAAAGCTGTTGTTGAATTAACTGGCAATTGATATTTTGATGCGAAGGGCCAAACATGTTTTTCATCATATTCTGCACGTCCAGAAAAAGTATCGGTATCACCGATTTCTGTGTAAGGCTTACGAATATCAACAGACGGCTGATGTATCTTTGCCAGAGCACAAGTCATCAACATGCGAGCACCGGCTCGATTGCCCAAACATCGGGCCACGTAGCTAATTCTTTCAAGAATAGATATATCTTTTATGCTTGACTTGTGAATGGTTGTACTGGCTCGTTGAAGAGCGTTTTCAAGTATTTCGCTTGGGGTTGCCATTTTTCTTGCTCTTTTAATAGATGAGGTGAGTAATTTATCCAAAGAACTTCGGTTCGAGTTTGCTTAGTTGTATCAGGTCGAGTGTTTGTCGAATGTGCTTTTTTCGTTGGCGCTTCAATAAATGTCCAATCGCCATAAAGTTCTTTCATTAAAGGTGAATGGTATCCTGATAAAGCAACTTTACCTTGTACGTTATTCAACACTTCTGCTAATTGCCGATGATCTTCATCACTCATCTCATATGCATAAGCTTGCGTGTCTGAACGTGATTCATGGACATAAGGTGGATCACAATAGAATAGCGTTTCTGGACTGTCAAATCGCTTTATGACTTTGAGTGCAGGTTCATTTTCAATTTGGACTCTCAACAAACGCTGTGCAATTTCACTGAGTCCTTCAACACTTCCCAGCCAACGAGAGACAGCCCCTGCCATCCCTGCACGACTGGTTAATTTACAATGTGCCCATCGTCCTTCACTAGCAGTTTGAGCCAGTCCTGTACGTACTTGTCGTGCCCGTACAAAAAAACGTCGCGCACGTTCAAGGTCAGCTATACCTTCTAATGAATCGTTTACAGCAATCCTCAATTCTTCTCTTGAAAATGGTGTTAAACCAATGGCTTCGAGTAATTCTTCTTTTTGTGTTCTGAGAACTCGGAAAAAGTTTACTAATTCTCCATCAATGTCGTTAAATGTTTCAACCGGAGATGGATGGCGATTGATTAGTACGGCAGCAGATCCACCAAATGGTTCACAGTAATGTGTTGTCTTTGGCAGTAAAGGTAATAACCAGTCAAGATGGCTAAATTTTCCTCCGTACCAACCAAATGCTATTTTTTTTGCCATAAATTATTCTCTCACTTTAACCTATCTTCATTTTACATCAAAAGTCTAGAATCCATCATGGCGGGTGCGGCCACCGCGAGCGAGTTCTTTGCTGCCTAGCTTGGCGGTGATGTCGGCGGTGATGCCGTGCCGCTGCATGATCACATCCAGCATGAAGTTGAGTTCAGATGCATCCTGACGGCCGACAACTGCCATTTCGTCGGCACGAGCCAGCACGTAGGGGTAATCGCCCATGATGCGACATTGGCTGATGATTAGCGCATGAACAGTGGCTACATCATCAGGATTTTCGGCTACCCAGCGCGGGATGTCTACACGGGCGATTTGATTGCCACTCATACCTGGATTCAAATAAAAGAAGCACACTTCGTTGGCTGCATCTTGTTCGGCAAAGCTGTCGTTGGGTGGCGAAATGTAGGTGAAGACGGCGCTGCGCTGGCCTGGGGCCAGCAGCGGTTTGAAAATGTCAATGTCGGTCACGCCCAGCGTTGCTTTGCGCATACCTAGCGATTTCCAATCAAAATCGGGTTCATCAATCGCGGTAAGCGTGCGCAGCAGTGTCACAACGGAACTTGTGCCGGGGCGATCAATGTAGCCAGCCAACAGCGTTCCAGCGTGGCGCATCGCTGTCATGTGGTTTCCCCACTCGGTTACGGCCGCATTGTCAGCCAAGCCTGCTCCCCCAATCGGCCAGTACAGCAGCCGTTGATCAACAATGGAGATGAGTGGCGATACTTCGTGCCGATTGGCAACTGTTTTTTTGGCTAGGGTCTCGATTTCAGCCAGATCGCGCTCAATGCTGACAGCACCGCTGCTGCTGTTAAAGTCATCGATGGCAGCGTCTGTGTCGTCAGGATAAAAGATTTCTGGTTCGGAAAATACGTCGGGTTGGTCGCTGCTGCCGTGGTGGTAGATGATGCCGCCGACGTTGATCAGGTAGTAGAGGTAAGCGGCGTGACGGTCGGGCATGATTTGGGAGCCGTCGGTGGCGATGATGGTAGCGGTATTGGGTGGTGTTGGGGGTGAAACGGCCGTATTCAACCCTTCATCATCAGAAAACGGCCGTGCTGACCGGTAAAACTTGGGGTCAGATCGCTTCTTCGCAGCCACCAACGCCGTCTCAATCATCTCCCAATCGGTGGCATAGTGATTCAGCGTTTGGTGATAGTCGGCGACCATTTTGTTGAGCCGCGTTTGCCGCCGTACACTGCTGGCAGCCATCTTTTCCAAGTCGTGCGTGAGCTTTTCAAATTCTAGGGTCATGGCATAAAAATGATAGCACGGATGTGCGAAAAGACGAAATAGGGATGAAGGGGTGACAAGAATCTTTCACCTTGTCACCTTGTCATTTTTCATACAAAGCTGGTGAGACGAAGGGGGAAAGCGCATACGCCACAGCTAATGCAAATGTCTCACTGCGGAGG
>QQUD01000703.1 GCA_008501785.1 Chloroflexota bacterium | reverse complement strand
TTATGTATTGGCATATAATAACTTGATGGTGTGGAATCAAAGAAATAAAGTTGTTGAACACTGGTTATTAGGGCATCAAGCACGTGTAAGGGCAGTAGCGCTCACTCCAGATGGTGAGAGGGCTGTATCTGCTTCTGATGATTGTAGGTTGATAGTATGGAATGTAATTACGGGGGCTAAGGACCAAATTCTTGTTGGTCATTCGGGTGATGTAAACGCGGTTGCTGTGACGCCAGATGGTAAGAGAGTGGTGTCTGCATCAGATGATAAAACCTTAAAAGTATGGAATTTGAGCACAGGAGAGTTAGAACAAACGTTGGAAGGTCATACAGATATTGTTATGTCAATAGCCGCTACATCTAATGGAGACCGAGTCATCTCAGTTTCTCTTGATCGCATGGTTAAGGTATGGGATTTAAATAATGGTAAAGAAATAGGGAATATATCTCTAAATGGCTTCTTATATTGTATGTCTCTTTCTGCCGATGATTCAACTATTGTGGTTGGTGATTCCGTTGGAAGTATTTATTGTTTGCGACTTATAGATTGAACTTGATTGTTGCAAAATAACTTCGTTTGTTGTATTAGATGTTAATTCATTTTTTATAGTTCTTTTCCGGGAGATAAATCTTGAAGGTGGTGCCTAAGTTTTTGCCGGGGCTTGTGGCGGTGAGCCTTCCCTTGTGACCTTCCACAATTGCTTTTGAAATTGCCAGGCCTAGTCCGGCGCCGCCGGTGTCGCGGCGGCGGGTGTCGTCGGTGCGGTAGAAGCGGTCGAAGACGTGGGGTTGCAGGGCGGGGTCGATGCCTGCGCCGGTGTCGGTGATGGAGAGCCATACTTCGTTGGCGGCGTTTTGGGTGCGGATGGTGATTTGGCCGCCTTCGGGGGTGTGACGTAGGGCGTTGGCGAGTAGGTTGTGTAGGACTTGGCGCAGGCGGTCGGGGTCGGCGTGAATGGTTGGTATGTTGTTGGTTAGTTGGGTGTGGAGGGTGATGTTTTTGTCGGTGGCGGGGTGGGTGAAAACGGTTGTGACTTCCTGTGCAAGCTGGTTGAGTGACAGTTGAACGATGTTGAATGGGAGTTGTCCTGCTTCTACTTGGGCTAGTTGGCGTAAATCTTTTACCAGTCGAATCAGATGTTTGTTTTGGTCGTAGAGCGTGGCGATTTCGTCTTTGTTGAGTTCGTAGACATCGTCCAAAATGGCGCGAAGGTTGCCTTGGAGGACGGTGAGCGGGGTGAGCAGTTCGTGGGAGACGTCGGCCATCATGTTTTGGCGTAGCTGTTCGGAGCGGGCTAGTTCGGCGGTCATTTGGTTGAAGTTGTTGGCCAAATCTATGATTTCTTGTGCGCCCTTGACCTCGACGTGATGTGATAAATCACGCGAGCCAATTGCTTTGGTTGCCTTTACCAATCTCTCAATGGGCAAACTCAAACCTCGACCCAATAATGGTCCTGCCAGCACACCAATAATGAGCGTAGTCCAGATGACGAACTGCACGTCAATGAAATATTGCTCCTGGGTGAGAGTGACCATTATTTCAGCAATACCATTGATTTGTTCTGGAGTCAGACCGAGATTGTTCTGAGCATCAGCCGCTTCAATATATGTTTTTGAATCTTGCATGATGTCGCGCGGATCAGATAACAGCAAACTGGCGGTTGGGATAACTGTTACCACAAAGATGATTCCGGTGATTGCCAGACTGAATCGAACCCAAAGTCGGTTTAACGTTTTTCTGATCATCGTCGTTCTCCTACCAGCCGGTAGCCAACGCGATGGACGGTTTGGATGTAAGACGGCCGTTTCCCATCCCCATCAATCTTGTTTCGCAAATTCTTAATATGCGTATCCAGCGTGCGGCTCATCCCTTCGTAGGCATAACCGAGCGCTTGTTCCAGCAGCTCTTCGCGGTCAAAGGTGGTGTTCGGATGGGCCATAAAAGTGTGCATCAGCTCGTATTCGGTGGGAGTCAGCTCGACAGGTTTGCCGTTGACCGTCAATTCGCGCCGATCAATGTCCAATGCCAACGCATCGACACGTAAAATTTTGTTGCGAGATGGCGTTGCCATACTCACGCGCCGCAGCAGCGCCCGCACCCGTGCCACCACTTCCCGCGCATTAAACGGCTTGGGGATGTAATCATCCGCGCCCAATTCTAGCCCGATAATTTTGTCGCTGTCGTCGATGCGGGCGGTGAGCATGATGATGGGCAGTGTGCTCAACCGGTCATCATTGCGAATCATGCGGGTGATGTCCCAGCCGTCTTGGTCGGGCAGGCCCAGGTCGAGGATGAGTAGGTCTAGCGATTCGTGGCGGAGGGTGGAAACGGCCGTTTCCCCATCATACGCCAACAACACAGCAAAGCCCGCTTTTTCCAAATATTCCCGCACCAGCCGCGCAATCTGCCTGTCATCATCCACGACTAAAATTCGCTGTTTGTTTATAGAATTTATCATTTTTTGATTTTTCATTTTTGGACGCGGAAGGACGTGGAAGACGTGGAATTTTGATTTGTTTTTCCGCGTTTTTCCGCGTTTCTCCGCCTAGCTACGGATCAACCATTTTCTGCCCAATTTACCACAAAAATGGACAACCCAGCCAGAATCCCAAAACCTGCTACGATTGGTAAAATGGTTTCATTGTAGCTTTGGCCGATGATCGTGCCGAGTAGGGTTGAGATTAAGGTTGAGAGTGACCCAACAATTGCTGCGCCAATCCCGGCGATATGTCCCAAGGGTTCCATTGCCAGGGAATTCATATTGCCAAACAGGATGCCGACGCAGAAAAATGATGTCATAACGTAGGCCATTAACACCCATAACGGCGGCTGTCCTGATGCCAGTAGGGCGACCCCAAATGCCACTACGGACAAGATTGAAATGATGAGTAGGGACCGTTTCACCAACAAACGCATCCCAAACCGCATCACTAAGCGTGAATTAAATAAAGATGCAAGTCCTACGGAGCCTGAAATAATGGCAAAATAGAGCGGAAAACGTGTGCCTAATTCATACAGTTCCTGAAAAATTTGCTGGGAAGAGTTCAAATAGCCAATGAACGCACCGCTCACCAATCCAGCGGTTATCGTGTAGCCAAACGCACGGCGGGTTTTGATGACTTCAAGGGTGGTACTCAGGATACGTTGCAATGTAAATGGGGCGCGATTTTCGGGTGATAATGTTTCTGGTTGGCGAATGGCTAACCAGATAAATGCAATCAATGCCAGCAGTACAAAACTGCCAAAAATAGCACGCCATCCAGCGAACAGCAAGATTGCCTGACCCATTGTTGGAGCCAGCATCGGGATGAGAATAAACACGGTCATTACAAATGACATGACTCGGGCCATGGCTCGGCCTTCGAATTGGTCGCGTACCAGTGCCAGTGTGACTGCCCGTGGTGCTGAAATGCCAATTCCTTGCAGCGCTCGTCCAGCCAGCATCATCGGGAAGTTGACAGAAAACATTGCTATCAGAGAACCCGCCATGAATAAGGTGAGTCCGGCAAAAATGGCTGGTTTGCGCCCTGTTTTGTCGGAGAGTGGCCCAAAAAATAGCTGACCAACCGCCAATCCCATAAAAATCATGGAGATGACAAGCTGCCGGTCATTTGCGTTTTGTACGTTTAAATCAGTGCCGATTTGCTGTAAAGCTGGCAGCATCGCGTCGATGGACAATGCTGTCAACGACATCAGCATCGACACGAGAATGACAAATTCAACGAAAGATGGTTTGGTGATAGGTTTTGTTTTAATCAACAGTTTTGTTCCTTTTTGAGAACGCTTGAATTGCCCATGACCGGATCGTGTCTCGGAAGGAACTGCTCCTGTTCAGCGTCAGTTCTGCGAGCGATTCGGGGGCTTCGGTTAGTTTTTGATTGCCTGTTTCGGTGATCAGGATGGTGTCTGAGAAGCGGAAACCGCCTACACCTGGCAGGTAAATGCCGGGTTCGATGCTGAACACCATTCCTGGCTTAATTTCACGATCATACCCTTCGGCGAGGAAGGGGGCTTCGTGACTGGTGACGCCAAAGCCGTGGCCTGTGCGGTGCAGCAGGTTTTCGGCGTAACCGCGTGATTTCAATAGATTGTTAACCTGTCTATCGACTTCTGACATGGAGTTACCGGGTTTGGTTAGCTCGTAGGCAAGGTCACGGGCGGCGAGCATGTCGTGAAACGGCCGTTCATGCACAAAATTAGCAAAATTCGTCAAATAAAAAACATTGTCAGGGTCGTGGCACACATAATAATCAAGCCCTTCCTCTCTCATCTTGGCTTGGACTCGTGCAACCCGACTCGCAATCTCACTTTCTGAGGGGGCGGTACAGATGGGGTTTATATTCATTTGCTCCTCCAATGTGTTAAACAAAGTTTATCATCCATCCGTCTGGAGGTGCTGCACCTCCAGGCGGATAGGCCTACTGGTGTAACTGCACTAACTTCGTTCTCTTTAATGTAATTTACAAGTCGCAGTCAGAATTTCAAGACTCTTTCCATGATTTACTTAACCTTCACAAAACTATAAAGTAAAAACGTACCTGCGCCTAAAACTGTAAGCGCGATGCCAACGCCAAATGTATCTGCCAGCACGCCGAGAATAGGTGCCAAAACCGCAACTAAGATGGTTGTAAATTGGGCTTCAACCGATAAGCCCGATGCCATCACTTTGTGTGAGATTTGATCGCTGATGAAGGCCACATTCATTGGCTTGCGCAGGTTTTGTAAAACGTAGAAACCCAAGAACAGTAAGATTGAAATTAATGTCAGATTTTGCCAGGTGGACAGTCCAGCAACGAATAAAAATCCCACCCCCGCTAAAAAGGTTAAATTGATTGGTGCCGTTAAATTCTTAAACCGGCGGCTGAATTCATTTGAGCTGCGAGATGCATAACTGGTCAGCAAATAAATAAAGAAATAAACAATCCCAACCACAACCCCGCTTCGCTTGACATCATCCACAAAGATTAAGAAGGGGAGTGCCAGTGCGAATGCTTCTAGGATAGGCTGCAAATAATCTTTGGTCGATTTGAATAGGGCTGTAAAACTGGCACTGTTTAGAATCGCTCGCATCGTGTGCTGGTCTCTAAAAATTCCAATAAAATCTTTTAGCGTTGCCTTTACTTGCCCCCAAAGTGCATTTCGGTCGAATTGGGTTAACTCACCATCCAAAATCTTGGGGTACGTCGCCAGATTAATCAAATCGATCATATATGGGATGGTTGCTGCCAAAAACATGGTTCGGTAATCCCCTGTGAAAAAGAGCAGGGCTGCCGCAATCAGGGAATTAAACGCTGATCCCATTTGAGAAGCAGCTCGCGTCCGCCCATAATACGCCACCTTCAAATCCAGCATATCATTCAATTTGAGATGCTCCAATATCAAGGCTTTATGCGTACCTGATCGGAATGATTCCCCTAACCCAAATAGAACCATCGCAACCGCAGAGATATAGAAATTAGAAAATGTGTAAAACACAAAAAACGATAAGATATAGGCAATAAATGCGAACACCATCGATTTCCGGCGTCCAAACGCATCTGCAATAAAACCAGTGGGAAGTTCAGTCAGGTTATTGGTCAGATCGCGGATCGAATACAATATGCCAATCTGAAAGAAAGTCAGTCCATTTTCACGGAAAATCAAGATAATGAATGGTTCGAAAAAGCGCAGATTTTTGAGAAATCCGTAGAGTGCGAAACGATAAAACTGGCGATCTTTTTTGATCATAAATCCCTCAATTTAAATTTTGTATCAGAAGATCAATGGCGTTGCTCCCCTATAAGAAATGGGATGCAGATTGCCACCTACAGTGGCTTCGCAGATGATACCATTTCATATGATAAGTTGCCCATGTTCCAAATGCATTTGAACAAGTGTTTATGCGGGTGGGGAGTGGGGGAAAACGGCCGTTTCACACCCAAGCTCCAGCTTAAATGAGGCAGTCAAATTAAACGGCAGTTCCCAATCTCACCAAATTAAAAACAAACAGAACACCTAACCATCTTGAACACTCCTAATCACTCCTGCTCAATATTGTATAATGCCAAATTGAGGAGCGTGGCTGAAGATGTAAAAGCTATGTTTGTTCGGAGAAACATGAAGGACTTGTAGCGATGAGCCATTGTTTATTCGTAGACGGATGAAATGCTTTCGAGTGCGCTGTTCCAACAAGATATATCAGTGGAATCAGTAAACTGGTTCACCGAACCGATCGGTCTCCTCATAGGCTTCAGCCGTGGAGATTGAACCTTATGGACAAGTGCTTGGACGAAACGATCTGATTGAGGCACTGCGAAAGGCCGGTCATGAAAATTGGTGATCTTCGGTTCTATGTGTTCAGTGATAGACAGATTGTTATGCATTTCTGCAAGGGTCAAATACACTTCGCTCAGGATTTTCTCTCTATCTTTCCAATGTTCTTGCACGAATATTCTGTTCAATAGTGGTTGCAATTTCTGAGCACACCGCAATCTGCTGAAGGCGGTACCGAACCACTTCGAATATGGAGCGAACTCCTTTTCCATGTAGAAGCAAAGGTGCATTATCTCCTTCACTTGTCTAGATGCCACTACCCTGGAGCCAAGTTCATCTCCAACATCACCGCATCGTGCGACAAAGGGTTCTTCTTGGTCTATTCGTCTCCACTGACACGCCAATATGTAATACCAGATGTCATCGGGATACCATTTAAGTTTGTTTTTGATTTCTTGGAGAGTCGAGAGTCCATCATAGAATATTTTGCCACTCTGGATAGTCCTCAATTTCTGTTCTGGGGTGCGCAGCCAATCGATCTCTGAGACCCCGTTTGCCGGGTTGAACCCAATGTAATGCGTGAAGTAGGAATCAACTGAGTGAGTACGTACCCGATGAATGATTGGGTATTTGCTAATATTGCCCATCAAGAAATCATCAACAAAATGAGTGGAGAATCCCTTGAAAGTAAATGGCAACTTTTTTGAGAAAACGTCATAGATACTGTCTCCCACTGCTTCGAAGTCTCCCGTTGAAAAAAACAAATCAACCTGAGGGCCCCAATCATGGTCGGGGGACCTGTGGTTATCAAAGCCTAGGACATCGGATCCACCACCCAATCGTGCTGCTGAATAAAGGATTTTAGGAAAATGTCTTTCCATTAATGGAGCAACACACTCTAAATAGAAATCATGGCAAAGTTGCATGCCTTTTACAAAAGGGGGCATAAGGATTCCTCCGATTGATCATCCATTTGTTTTTGAACCATGCCCAGAATTTCAAAAGAATTTGAACATGACATGTTATTCAGCGGATTCGTTACGCAATGAATCAGTATAAATCTACAACCTCCGGAACGGTTTTGTGTAGGATTTTACCGCTATTGTAAGTTCCTCTCCAAAGTATATCGCAATCATGCCCAACCTATCTAAGGCAAAAAGTGCAGCTAAGGAGCGGGCAACGGCCGTTCCTCACGAATTTTTACAAATTTGTCCGATTCGATAGTTGCCGAAACGTCGATTTTTCCGCCTGACTCCGAATGCTGGGTTGCATTGCGAATGACATTGCCCAAAGCCTGACGCATACGCATATTGTTCATGTTCAACATGGTCAATTCGGGTAATTGTTGCAGCGATAAGTCAAAAAGATATTTTGATGATTTCTATTAAAAACCGCCAACAAAAAAGACGAGGGGTAATAATTAAGCGCTTACTATTGAACTCTTTTGCAAGGGCTGCCAGCGGCGATGGCTGAGCATACGCCACACCCATTCCAGCGGACCGTATTGGAAGTGGTTGAGCCACCAGGATGACAAGCGGATTTGGATTGCCCAAATGAGCAGGATGACCAAAAATTGCTGTACGCGGCTGAGTGTGCCAAATAAACCGAGGCCAAAGCCATAAAAAATGAAAGTGCCGATGATGGATTGGCCGATGTAGTTGGTGAGCGCCATGCGTCCTACGGCAGCTAATTTGTCACGCAGGCTGGCGAAGGTATTGGAACGGCTCCACAGCATAATGAGAGCGATGTAGCCGCTGGCGATGAAGGGGGTGGCGATGTGGTTGGGAATACGGCCGTTAAATAATGAATATAAAGCCCCCCAATCATGTCCCGTGTATTGAAATAGGCTGACCAAAACTATTGGCAAGCCCACACCAAATCCGATTTGGGTCATCCTGATATAAAATGCATCGCTGCGTTTAGCGGTGAGGATGCCCCAGGTATAAAACGCCATACCTACCAGCATCATGCCTAAGGCGCGGGCAAAAAACTCGGTCAGCAGACTCAATTCGAGCAGCCCTTGGCCGTTTGTGTAAGGTACAACGGCAGTGTCTGCTTCTAGGCGGTAGATGACTTGTTCGGGGTAGGTGCCTTGGTAGAGTTGGGTTTCGGTGGAAACGGCCGTTTCATCAGGCTGCCAATACGATTCCAAATATTGTACATCCGCAGGCTGCAAATAAGGTAGCGTGGTGCTAATCCATAGATTCAACAAAGACGGCACAAAAAAGATAAACAATCCCAACCCAAACTGCCATTTTGGCGACAATTTGCGCAGCCAGTACAACACAAATGAACAAACCGCATAAATTACCAAAATATCGCCATCCCAAATGAAAATGGAATGAATTAAACCAATAATCAACAGCCAGAAATTGCGGATATAATGAAATCCAAACGCCGACTTGCCACGCTTCTCCATGTTGCCTGTTACCAATATCACCGACGCCCCAAACAGCATTGAAAACAAGGCCATCATCTTTTGATCGGCAAAAACGTGGCTCAAACTAAATAAGAGCCGATTCCAAACATCATTGCCCCCATAAACCGTCGGATTAAAATAAGCCATGCTCGGCATCGCAAAACTCGACATATTCATCAACAAAATCCCAAGCAGCGCAAACCCGCGCAATACGTCAATGGCAATAATTCTTTGTTTCATGATTAGACTCCTAAATTCTTGTTTTTTGTTGCCTTCTCACTCAATCGCCCCGAAATCTCTTGCAGCCGGATTATTTGTTGAATGAAAAGCGGCAGCATCACCACACTTTCGACGTATTGAAAAACGTACATCAATGTCGAAAAAACAAGGCCATAATTGGTAATGCCGCTGTTGATGACCACAATCGGTGCATAGACCAGTAGAGCAATAATACCCAACCAGATCACGCCATAATTGAGCGTCTCCAAATCAGACAGCTTAATATTCCAATGCATCATTTTTTGGAAATGGGTTTCTATGCTGCTCATCTTTTTTTCGTAAAGGATAGCACTCTGTTTTTCAAATTGATCGTTGTATTGTTGGTTATAGTAAAAATTCTTCTTGCCACTCAGGAGGTAAACGAGGCTCATGAATGCAAACAAGCCAATCGCTGCCCAGAAAATTGGCCTACTCAACGTTAGAATGATACCTAAAATGCCCACCAGCCCAATCGTGCTGGTGACGATGGCTGGCAGTGAGTTCTCTAGAAATTCGACAAACTCGACCAATAGCGAGGCGTGTGCGGCTGTAGCAGAGGCGGGTTTCTCTTTTTCGTGTTCTCTTTCCACCATTTCTTTAGAGAGGATGGTATAAATCTTGGCATAGGCGCGTGTGTCGTAAAAACGACGTCCGCTGCCAATGAGCAGTGCCATCACGCCCAGACCGCCCAGCGCAATTACGCCCGAATAGCTTTTTTCGAGTAAGCTATTGATGGAAAATCCGATAAACAAGGGAAAAAGTAAATCAAGAATGGATTCGGTAATGACCAGAAAGGATGTCAACGAAATTTTTTTCTTAAAGCGTTTGAACAGATTCCATAGGGTAATGGTTTGAGGTGTTATTTCAGTTTGTGCTTGCATAATTGTGCCCTTAAATGAAACATTATTGGGTTAACTTTATGATACGCAAAGGCGCGAAGACACTAAGATATTTTTTCCTTGCGACTCTGTGTCTTTGCGTGAGATTTCTTGTTTTCCTTGTGCTCAATTGCCGTTTATCTTTTCAGTAAATAGTTGCCCCAGCCGAACCCCCAGGTGAGTATCCACCAAATTGTGATGATAACGGCCGTTGACACAAAAAAAGCAATCATCCAGTTAATACCAAATCCCAACCAGAGAATAAAGAACAGAATAAAGTCGGCAATTGCGGCGATGCCGTTTTTGATTAAATCACGCATTGGGTGACTCCTTGTTTGTTATAGATAGTTCGATTGTAGGATGGAGTTCTGAAGAAGTTCTGAAGGAGTTGTAGAGGGGGGCTGAGGGTTTTTAACTTGGCGAGAATGGTCCAATCTTCAAGATTGGACCATTCTGTAAACTCGGTGTCAATTTAAAACGGGTTTGCGAATTGTTAGACTTAAAACGGCCGTTACAAACGGCAGCACCATCGATAACAAAATAACTTCTCGATAGCCATAGAAGATGTCAAAAGCTGCCCCAAAAACAAGCGGTCCAATGGCCGAGCCGATCACATTAATAGCCATCACGACTCCCAAAATTCCCCCTAAATAACGTCTGCCAAACAGATTTGGTTTGAGCACGCCAACACTGAACGCGAGGAGCGCCCCAGAAATGCCACTCACCAGCGTGTACAAGTACGCCATCGGCACACTTTTTAAATAGGCCAGCATAATTAATCCGCCTGTCTGGACCAAACAAGCCAAAGCCAAAACAAAATGTTGACGCTTAATCTTATCGAGAACCAAACCCGCTAAAATGACAGTAACAAAAGCAACAAGCGTTTTCATACTCAAGATTTGCGCTGCGAAGGTCATCGAATGACCTAACTCGTTAAAGATAGATACAAAATGTAACGTGACACCCGTGCCGACCAAGGATGCCTGGAATACACTTAAAGTAACAATCCAAAAGGCGGAAGTGCGCAGCGCCTGACCTTGTGTCAAAGAGACTTCATTATCCACAAAAACTTCAGCGTCGGAATCTTTCGATGGGGTATCTTTTCCGGTTGATAGTTTGTTGTCAGGATGAAGACCAGCATCTTCGGGACGGTTTATTAAGAAGAGAAGGACAATTGGAATGAAGATGAGCCATAAACCGCCAGCCAGCAAACGATAGGCCTCACGCCAGCCGTAGGTGTTGATTAAATACGTGTTGAGCAGCGGGAATATGACGCCACCTGCGGTGCCGCCAAGGCCAACGAGCATGATAGAAAAAGCGCGACGTTTGATAAACCATTGGGGTGCCAATGTGCTTGCGGATAAATCCAGGCTCCCTTTTCCAGAAAAACGGGCTAGAAAGAAACCCATAAATAACATCAATGGTGAAACGACAAAGCTCAGAATTACGCAAGCTGTGCCCAGAATGGTGGCAGAAAGGATGGCCGCCCATTTTGCGCCAATTCGATCCACAATGCGACCGGCGAAGAACATCAAGCACCCTGATAACAAGGTGGCACCTGAGAAAAGTGAGGAGATAAATGTGCGGCTCCAGCCAAATTCATTGACGAACGAATCCATGAAGATTGAAAATGTATCAGATTGACCGGGCGTGGTTGCGAACATAGACAACGAGGCAATGGAGACGACTACCCATCCGTAGAAGAAGGGGGTTTTTCTGGCCCAACTGTAGCGCTGTGTTAGTTTGTTTGAGACAACTGTGTTCATTTAATGTTGCTCAATATCTAATAACACAAACGGCGCATTCTCTATCAAATTCTCTCCCGCCTCTTCACTGTTCAATAAAATAACAAAACCAACATCAAACTCAGGTACAAAGCCGATGATACTGGCAAAATCATCATAAGCGCCTGCGTAAAATTTCATTTCAACACCTTCATATTCTTGTTTCTCCCAGCCCATACCATAATCTTCCAGAAATTAGCTTTTTTCCCTGTATCATAATTACTTCTAGTGTTCCGACTAACAAATATTGACGGATAACACACCTGCCACATAAGCCAACGGAGCTGCAATAGATTCGGCTCTTGCATCATGGAGTGCCTCATCGTGCCCCTTCGCAATGCGCATAACAACATCCTTTGACGCGTAAATGCGATTGGCGAGACCTGTTGTGGGGAGCGACACCCACTACGTCAGCACCAAGGCTTTATACGAGTTTAAAATTCATCTTATTAATCAAGAAGAGGGTCATCCGCTACTGGTTTCATCCCTACCTGCAAAATCTGAGAACGCAATTGCTTGATCACTTTCTTTAAATCTGCCATGCGTACTTCGCGTCCAGCCATTAAGCTGACCAAAGTATTTAACTTTTCAGTTCGTTCTTTAACTAATTCTTCGAGATGTTCTTGATAATGTTTCAATTCTTCATCCGCTTTCTTTCGTTTGGTAATGTCAATAATGATGCCAAACATGCGAATTGCTCTACCATTATCATAGCTAATAGACCAGCGCCCCTCCAACCAATGCACTGAACGATCCGGCCAAAAGACACGATACTCGCTCTGATATTCGCCATTATCATCTCGCGAGTTATTTATGGCGGCTTCAATTTTCGATAAATCACTTGGATGGACATGTTCTGCCCAGATTTTATAACTTGGTTCGATATCACCTGGCTTGTAACCAAGAAGATGGAAATACCCATCAGACCATATCACATGATCAGTTTCCATGTCCCAATCAAAGGAACCCATTTTGCCAGCGCTGAGCGCTAATTTCAAGCGTCCTTCGCTTTTCAATAAAGCCAGATTAATTTCCTCAAGTTGTGTCAATTTATCTTCTAATTTTCGGATCAAGGTCCGATCATACTCTTCGTAAAAAATCTCATCCGCTGTTTCTGGTAGAGGACGAACGGTAAGTTCTCCAGCTTCGTGTGCTGCCATAACTTCTTTAATGATTGCCATGAAATCATCTGGTTCTTGCGGTTTTATGATGAATCGTTCTGCACCTAGGCTAAGAGCAAATTCCTCATCTTGAGGATCAGTGTAAGTTGCTGTGTAGAATACAAAAGGGATTGTCTTGAGAAGATCGTCTTTCTTCCACTCTCTGCACAATGCAAAACCATCCATAACCGGCATCAGAATATCAGAGATAATCATAAGTGGCGCTGCACGACGGGCATATTCAAGTGCCTCCCGGCCATGCATTGCGGTTTCGACCTGATAACCATTTCCTTTAAGCCAGAGCTGGAGCACATATAGATTCGTTTTATTATCATCAACGACCAGTATCTTCTTCATAATTTACCTTGCCAAATAAAGACCAGCTAGGAAAAGCTATTTTCAACCTCTTCTATAAATGTATCTAAATTGATTGGTTTTTCGATATAGCCAGTGCAACCTGCTTCAAAAGCTTTTTCACGGTCACCAACCATTGCAAAAGACGTCACCGCTATAATGGGAGTGTGTTCAAGTTTGGGCACCGACCGAATTCTACGGGCGACAGCGTACCCATTAAGACCAGGGAGTTGGATGTCTAGCAATATCAAATTTGGGTTGATTGTTTCAGCCTTTTTTATCCCATTAATGCCATCACGTGCTTGAAATACCTGGTAACCATGTTGTTCTAAGATTAGTGTCACCAAATAAATATTCTTTTCGTTATCCTCAATAACCAGGACTTTCTTACTCATCGTTAATTCCTCATTCTTTGATCGGTAATGTGAAAGTAAATGTGCTGCCACTACCCCATTTGCTTTCTACCCATATCTCGCCACCTAGTAAGTTGACCAATTTTTTGCAAATGGATAAGCCTAACCCGGTACCCTCATATATTCGGTCAAGTCCAGTATCAACCTGGACAAAGGGTTTAAATAATTTATCTAAATCATCAGGTTTGATCCCAATGCCAGTATCGATTATCTTGGTTTCAATATAATTTAAATCCCGGGTTGCAATTATTTTTATCTCTCCTTGATCCGTAAACTTGATAGCATTGTTCACCAGGTTTAGAAGAATTTGCTCAACTCGTCTTAGGTCGCTATGAATCGCTTCAATTTCAGGGGCCACAGAAACTGATAATGACAATCCTTTCGCTTTCGCTGCTTCTCGCATCGCTTTCGCTGTTTTTTCCACGGTTTGAGGGAAAGAAAACAGGTTTTTGCTAATCTTGATCTGATCGGCCTCAATTTTTGAAATATCCAAGACATCGTTGATCAAAGCGAGTAAGTGGTGGCTGCTTTCAGCTACCATTTTTAAGAGCTTTTCCTGCTCGGGTTCAATTGGGCCAACATAGCCCCGGAGTAAAGCTCCTGTAAACCCAATGATGGAGTTTAATGGGGTGCGTAATTCATGTGACATGGAGGCTAAAAAGGCTGATTTCAATCGGTCAGCTTCAAGGGCTTTATCGGTGGCTTTTTTCAGATCTTCTTCCATCTGCTTACGCTCAGTGATATCCCTGGCTGCGGCATAGATGAGAGACTCTTCCGGGTATCCAACTGCGCTCCACAGCAACCAGCGCCATTCTCCTCCTTTAATTTGATACCGATTCTCAAATGAAATGGTTACGTGGCCAGCTTTACCAAGATTGGCTGCCTCTTTGATTGTTGCTTCTTGATCATCTGGATGCACAAAATTGATAAAGGGTTGTGCGGTGAGTTCTTCTTGAGTAAAGGTCAATGTGCTCTCCCAAGCCGGATTAAGCCGTTTGAAATACCCATCTAAGCCAGCGATGCAAAGCATATCTAAGGATAGTGAGAAGAAACGATCTAGCTCTGCTGTACGTTGGGCAACACGTACCTCTAACTCCTCGCGAGCTGCTCGTAGCTCTTTTTCGATTTGAACCCGAGGCGTAATATCTCGAATCGTGCTGGATATCAACAAACCTGCTTCGGTTTCTAATGGGCTAAGGCTAATCTCAACTGGAATTTCACTGCCATTTTTATGTTGTGCGAAAAGATTTAATCCAGAACCCATTGGGCGGACTTGAGGATCGTCAATATATCCAGTACGCAATCCAAGATGGCCTTGACGAAATCGTTCTGGCAACAATCGTTCAACCGATTGGCCAATTAGTTCAATCCTTTTATAACCAAATAATCTTTCTGTTTGCGCATTAATCAGAACGATTTTCCCTCGATTATCGACAATGAGGACAGCATCCGGCGCAGACTCTAGGAGTTCTTCAAAAAGGTTTTCGGATTTTCTTGACGCAAGCCAATTCTGAATAGAATTCTCTTTGGACATTATTGCCATCCTTAGTAAATAATGGGCAGCTAGATAACATTAACAAGTAAATTGTTTGCGAGGTTTTTTTAAGCATTGCTTGATTAATCCCCAAATTGACAAATTAATGGACAATAAGTATAGGATAACATGAAATATCGGTTTTTCTTACAAATATGCTGGATAAAATTCGAATTGCCCACAAAATAAGCGTAAGCAGATGAAATATTGATTTTCCTTTTGGTGAGGTTGCTAAACAAGTGAGGAATATAAATCAGTCGCAAAGCTCAGACAAATCCCATTCTACTCATATCGGAGTGCCTCAATTGGCCGCAAACTAGCCGCACGCCAGGCTGGATAAATGCCAAAAACTAGCCCCACACCAGCGGCAAAACTTGTTGCCATCACAACCGTGTCAAGTTTCATAATCGGTTGCATTTCTGTGTTTAGCTGACCGGCAATTGTAGAGATTCCCCAGCCCAGCAGCACCCCGATAATGCCGCCCATCAAGCTTAACAGCAGCGATTCAATCAAAAATTGACTCAAGATATCGCGGCGCAATGCACCCAACGCTTTGCGAATGCCAATTTCACGGGTGCGCTCGGTGACGCTGACGAGCATGATATTCATGATGCCAATGCCGCCTACAACCAGCGAGATACCCGCAATGGCCCCCAAAAAGATTTGCAGTGTGCGTGTGATTTGCTGAAAACTTTTGAGCAAATCTTGCTGGCTCAACATGCGAAAATCATCCGGTTTGCCGTTGGTGATGTTGTGCTGGTCGCGCAAGATGTTGGTGACTTGAGTAACGGCCGTTTTCGTCACCCCTTCATCCACTGCTTGCAGCGTAATTGCCGTAATGGCTAAGTCACCTGAGCGCGTGCGCTCCGTAAACAAGCGCCCATGCGCCGTTGTAATCGGCACAAACACCTGTGCATTGTGTTCAGCACGGGTAACGCCCTGTTTTTCCAAAACGCCAATCACATCATAGGTTGTATCGCCCATACGCACTTGCTGACCGATGGGCGACGCATCTTTAAACAAATGTTTGGCAATCTCCGCGCCCAACACCATCACGCGGGAACGCAGCAACATATCACTCTCGTGGAACAATCCGCCTGCCTCCAGCTTTATCAAATTATTGACCTCGAAAAAGTTTGCGGACACGCCCAGCACCGGAGCCGACTTGCTGCGGCGACCAAACTGGACCCGCTCCTGCAAGTCAACCTGCGCTGCTACCAGTTTGATAGCAGGTGCATTGTTTGGATCGGCTAATGCGTTGACATCTCCCATGCTCAACAGTTGATAATCAACCGCATCTTCCTCAATATGAGGCCATACAGCTATTAAATTAGTACCCAACGATTGAATTTCGTTGCTGACACTGCCAGACACGCCATTACCAATCGAAAGCAGTGCAATCACTGCCGCCACGCCGATAATCACGCCCAACATCGTCAGCACCGAGCGCAGCTTATTGGCGGCTAAACTATCTAATGCGGATAAAAAACTTTCACTTAAATTCATGATTTTGATGTTCCATTTACTTTATCACTGATAATACGGCCGTCTTTCAACCAGACCGTTCGTTTGGCTCGATTTGCCACATCCTGGTCATGTGTGACCATGATGATGGTGATGCCCTGGTTGTGTAGGTCGTCAAACAGATTCATAATTTCTTCCCCAGAGGTAGAATCCAGCGCCCCCGTTGGTTCATCAGCCAAAATGATGCTGGGCTGTGTCACCAGCGCACGAGCAATCGCTACCCGCTGCTGCTGACCACCCGAAAGTTCGTCAGGCCGGTGGTCGATGCGGTCGCCTAGTCCAACCGAGGCGAGGGCTGCTTCTGCTTTTTGGTTGCGTTCGGAACGGCCGTAACCGCCATACATCAACGGCAGCGCCACCTGCTTCAAAGCGGGTGTGCGCGACAACAAATTAAACTGCTGAAACACAAACCCAATGCGCTGATTGCGCACTTGTGCCTGCTGATCATCATTCATGTCGCTCACATCAATCTCATCGAGGAAGTAACGGCCCTCACTGGGAATATCCAGACAGCCAATCATATTCATCAACGTGCTTTTGCCAGAGCCAGACGGCCCCATAATGGCGACATGTTCACCTGTGCCGATGTGCAAATTGACATGACGCAGCGCGTGTACAGTTTGCGTACCCATCTGATAAATTTTGCTAATATCTTGTAAAGTAATCATCTTATTCCCCAAAAATATCTTCAGTTGGTGGTGGCGCTGCAATAATTCGCACCTGATCCCCATCTTGCAACCCATCTAAAATTTCGCTGTATTGGCTGTTGCGTGTACCCACCGAAATGGGAACCTGTGTCACTGTTTCGCCCTCTGCGCCAGTTTGCACCAGATTGACAAACGATTCGCCCGTTTCTAAATTGGTGGTGATGGCGCGATTGGGCAGCAGCAGCACATCTTTACGTTCAGCCGTAA
>QQUD01000836.1 GCA_008501785.1 Chloroflexota bacterium | reverse complement strand
CCAATATACCATACCAAAAAATATCTAACTGAGTACCTAATGCACCTTGCAAAAATTCCGGAATCGGAATGCTAAAGGCAACCCGGTCTATTTGTAGTGAATCAAACATTGCTCTCTTTCTTCCTCTTGTATCAAATTAATCTAAATACCCTAAGCCTCGTAAACGTTGGGCCAGGGCATCATCCATTTCAATTTCTTCACCGGCATCATAACCGGCTTTTTGCATCTCAACCGCTGCGGTGATGCGCTTTAAATCCTTATCGAGACTTTCTGCTTCATTGACAGCTAATAATAACACATCCTCTAATTCTAACGGATCGTTGCCCAAATTAAAAAGCTCATCCACCTCACCATCCACATCTATGAGTTTATAGGTGTTTTCGGCATCAACTTTCACCACGGCCCGCCTGGTAGCAAGGCAGTGATGCTGTTCTAAAAGTGCTGGTTGGCGTCTCTCAATTGCCTTTACAAAGGTCAAAGGCGCATAAACTTCGCTATATGCCGTACCTTGCTCAGGATCACGCCCTTTTACCGAATTGACGAGGGTCAAATTTTGTGCTTGCACAAGGTCCATTGGCAGCGTATCGGGTAGTGGTCCCATCGCTTCAAGCATGGTGTGGAACACGCGACGCGTGCTGACAGGTGTCGATATGCGCCCTGCCTGAGACAAGCGCTGCGGCCAATTCATGATTAGCGGCACATGGACTAATTCTTGATAGGCTACAAAAGCATGTCCCATGTAACCATGATCACCAAGCCCATCACCATGATCTCCCACAATGATGGTTAACGTATTGTCACTGTTTTTTCGATTTTCAAGCGTATCAAACAATTGGCCCAAATAATCGTCCTGGTAAGCCACTTCGGCATCGTACATATCATTTAAGACCTGATTTTCCAACTCACCAAGGGGTTCAGACAAGGGGGCTGCCCAGCGGTATGCTTCACGATTCCATTTGTTCATCAAATCGCGGGCTTCACGGTTGTGACGAAAATAGGGGGCAACTTTATCGATATGTTTTCCTGGAGGGCCAAATGGCAGATGGGTTTCCATGAGGTTGAGGAAGAGGAATAACGGCCGTTCTCCCTCCCCTTCATCTTGTTCACGCTGCTGCAAATATCTAGACACATCTTGCACCGAACGCGCATTCTGTCCCTTAAAATTGGCAAATCGTGACCAAAGCGGCGTCAACCATGCATTCAACGAAAGTCGAAAAGCTAGATCAGATTGTCCAAAAAAGTTTTGAATGGGATAAGAAATGCGGCGTAAGAATTGTGTGTATCGTTCCGACAAGCTTTTGAATGGCCAGGGCAGCTTGGTCGAGCTTTTGGGCACACTAGGTATCGCGCCACCATAATTATAAAACGTGCTAAACCCACGCTTAAACCCATTATCAAGAATGCCAACCAATGGATTATTACAAAAACCAACGGTTTGATAGTTAGCTGTTTGCATTAGCTCTGCCAAATGTGGCATGGAGGGTGATAAGCTTTGAGAGGCCTGCGTGACTTGATGGGTCGTTGGATACAACCCTGTAAACATAGATGCGTGGCTAGGAATCGTCCATTGTGCTGGCGAAATGGCTTGTTCAAAAACCGTGCTTTTTTTCGCAAATCTATCAAGATTGGGCGTAACTGCGTTTTGATACCCATAACAACCGAGCCGGTCAGCCCGCTGCGTATCAAGGACAATAAAAATAATATCTGGGTGTTGTGTCATGAAGACAAATTGCTCTCCTCTTCTTCCGTTGCTCTATTTTACCCCTCCTGCTGTACGATCTCAAACCAATTCATAATATTGTCTACCAGTATGGTTTGCATATCGGTGGGCATTGCTACAAAGGGAAATAAAAGGATCACAGCATTTTGATTATTATAGGTGTCTGCCGGAGCAGCCAAACCAACAACACTACCAGCACCTTCTGAATCTTCCCCACGCAGCAGAAAAGCAATGGACCCCTCTTCTAGGTCTTCTATGAAGAAATCTGATAGAACAACATCATATGTTTGTTGCAGGTCAATGATTTGGCCATCGGTTAGGTTTTCTAATAAAACAGGATCGTCGCCATTCACTTGAATCGTACTAAGCGGCACTCTTTCAAATGAGCTAAACAAAGCTGGGGCAGACCCTGTGATAAACATATCACCCCCGTTATCCAGGTAATTGAGCAAAACGGCCGTATCTTCACCAAACAACCCATCCTCATCCTCATAATCGCCCGTATCCCAAATGACAAGCGGGTATTCTTCTAATGTTTCATCGGTCAACGGACCATCCAATGTCGAAATCCAGGTTGTCACCTCATAATTCGGAGCCAGCAGTTCAGCCAACGACGCAGCACTGGTGACACCATCGTTAATGGGTGTGCCATCATCATCCGAAAATATAAAAATGCTGCCTTCTACGTTTTCTTGACCAACAATCGGATCTCCTTCGTTGACCGTCAAGGTATAGCTGCCACCATCCGCATAAAAATCACGAATTAAAATCGTGTAATCACCATCAGCATCAATTTCAATACCCAACAATTCCTCAGTTTCTCCGGTAAGTGCAAAATCATTGCTATAAAGAAGCTCATTATTGGGATCATACAATTCCAAAATGGCATCCAAATCTTCCCCAGCAGCAAGCATAATATCTATCACAGCCGGTCCACTGTTAAATATCCATGCGTGGTTTTCATTTTCTGCCAGCACACCATCTACGGAATCGCCTATAAAAATTGTGCCCTGATTAACCGCATCGAGTTCAATATCAGGCAAGACTTCATCATCGCCTGCATCTTCGCCGTTTGGCTCTGATTCGCTTTCTTGCCCATCCGCTGTAATCAATTCAGCTTCCACCACTTCATTGGTAATGCCGGTCGGGCAAATTGCTAAATTGTCTTGCAGCAGACACCCGTCAAATGCAGATTCGGCATTAAATGGAATCAGTTGGAGCAGTCGGTTTACGGTGTTTTCCAGGCCCTGGTTACTGGCGGCGAGGACGATGATGTTAAAACGGCCGTCTCTATCATCCAACACTATCAAAGACGATCCAGACATCTGCACACTTCCCAAACTAGATTCAATCAAGCGCAGTTCCTCTATCTTTTCTGCTTCGGGATCGTCTAACTCTGTTTCTTCCTCTTCAATAGGTGGTTCGGTGTCCGCTTCGCCCGGTTCTTCAGCCTCTTCCACCACAATCGGCGGGTCGATCAGCAAAGATATGCCAGATGCTTCTAAAATCTTGGTCACATCTTCTGCCTGATTGTACAAGCCAAGATAGAGCGTATCGTGATCGTCTTGCGCTTCTGCCGCTAACGACAAGGACAAATCAACCTGTCGAAATGCCTCTTGCAGCGTAATAATTTCATCAAAGGCATCGGGACCCAGATCGGGACTACCCACATAAACCAGATTAATTTTGTCATCATAGAAGTAAGGGAAATCAACGAATACAAATTTACGCTGCTCCTGATCCGTTAAGAAGTCGGCAATTTGGGAAATGAAACGGCCGTTATCATACACCGTGTAATAAGGCGCAATCATAAACTGAATATCACCCAACGCCAGCACCCGCCCGTCGCGGCTAGTTGCGGCCAACGACAGGCCACCGGGACGATCAGTTGCTGAAGACCACGTCTGGTCATCACCATTCAGCAGTGCTTCCGCAGTTGGGCCAATTTGCAGCGAATGTGCGCCATAAAACGCAAGCTTTTCCAATCCATCTGTTAAGCCATTTTCTGCAAAACCATCCTGACCCAGCAAAATATTGCGAAAATTTCCTTCATTTTCAACCGTGTTGTACAGATAATCACCATTAAAGATCAGGTCAAACTCATTGGCCAAACTATTCAACGGAATTTTGTCGGTATCAAACCTCACATCAAAAGTAAATTCAGTTTCTTCAAAAATCACCTCAAACCGGGTAGGGTCGCCAATCATCAACAGTCGGCCACCCCGATCCACAAAAGCAGAAACCGCTTGAATTTCATCGAGTGTAAAATTGATCAAAGGTGTCATCACTACAAAAGCGTTGACGGGTCGCAAGGCGGCTGTTAAATCGCCACCTTCATAGGGAATAAACTCGAAACCTCGTTGAGATAAACGGCCGTCTAAATAACCAATTTCATCCATCGTAAACTGATTATTGTGTGCCAAATCTAGCAAAATCAACCCATCACCCACCTGCGGCTCATCCACATAATCATTTGTTTCAGGGGTAGGCACAGGTTTAACTTGAGTCAGATCAAAATCAGTCGGCATCTGACGTGATTCACCATCAAGTTGATAATATTGAATAAAACGAACCGCAGACGGCGCAACCAACAAAAGTATAAAAATCAGAATAAAAATAATGCCTTTTCGCATATGATTTCCTTCAAACAAAGCAATGCTTGCAGCTACAAGTCACGAATTGTGGTTTATACCAGGAGTGGAGGCTTTAGCCGGCACATGCCGGCTAAA
>QQUD01000305.1 GCA_008501785.1 Chloroflexota bacterium | reverse complement strand
TCGAGCCACCGCCCAAATCCACAACCATATTCCCAGTTGGTGTGCCAATCGGCAATCCAGCACCAATCGCTGCCGCCAAAGGCTCAGGAATCAAGTGTACTTCACGTGCACCAGCCGCCAATGCAGTCTCTTTCACAGCACGTCGCCCAACACTGGTCACACCATATGGCACGCTCATCATCACAATCGGACGTCGCACTCGCAGCCCACCCGCCACCTTTGTGATGAAATATTCAAGCATCCCCTGCGTGACAAAGTAGTCAGCAATCACGCCATCCCGCAGCGGCCGCATGACTTCGATCTCTTCGGGAGTACGACCGTACATGTCTTTCGCTGCCCGACCTACTTCCACAATCGTCGTCTTATTGCCATCCTCACGAATTGCAACCACAGACGGCTCTTGCAAAACCACGCCGCGACCCTGGTCATGCACCAGCACATTCACAGTGCCCAAATCAATCGCAATATAAGGCGTAAAAATAGCCACAGCTAATTCCGATCCTCATCTTGCTGCTGTGGTGGGAATCCGCCAGGCGTCATTGTTGTACGATGGCGGCGACGACGCCCCACATCCAAACGCACCTGCGCCCGCATCAAGGACGCTCGAATTTGAGCCACGCGTTCTGGGTCTTCTGGTACACCTTCGCGCATCATCGTTTCTGCACGTTCACGCGCTTGTTCTGCTCGATCCACATCAATTTCTTCCGCTCGTTCAGCCGAATCAGCCAAAACAATTACCTTGTCCGGCTGCACTTCAACAAACCCACCGCCGATGGCAAAAAATTCTTCCTCGCCACCTTTACGCACCACAACTTCGCCAAAAGCCAGTGTCGTCAGCAGCGCGGTATGGTTTGGCAAAATACCCATGCGGCCTTCGCTGCCGGGTAAATTAACCAGATCAACATCATCGGCAAAAACCAATTTCTCTTGGGTGACAATTTCACATCGGATTGTCATAATGCCTTACCTTAACACAAAAAGTAAAATGCAATTCTTCTAAAAGAGACCACATTTTACTTTTCATGATGTAAATCAATTACGCTGCTGCACGAAGCTGTTCAGCTTTCTCAATCGCTTCGTCAATGGTGCCAACCATGTAAAATGCCTGTTCTGGCAAATTATCATGTTTCCCATCTAAAATCTCACGGAAACCGCGAACTGTTTCCTTAATCGGTACGTATTTACCGTTTAAGCCGTGGAATTTCTCAGCCACAAACATCGGCTGACCCAGGAAACGTTCAATCTTACGCGCACGCGCCACTAGCAATTTCTGGTCTTCGCTCAATTCATCGATACCCAAAATGGCGATGATGTCTTGCAAGTCCTTGTAAGTTTGCAAAACTTGTTTAACTTCACGGGCCGTGTTGTAATGCTCTTCGCCCACAATGTCTGGCTGCAAAGCGCGGCTTGATGACGACAGCGGATCTACAGCAGGGAATAAACCTTTCGCAAATACACTGCGTTCCAAAGTCAAACTAGCATCCAAATGCGCAAACGTGGCCACGGGTGCCGGGTCCGAGTAGTCATCCGCAGGCACGTAAATGGCTTGCATAGAAGTAATCGAACCTTGTTTTGTTGAAGTAATCCGTTCTTGCAACGCACCCATTTCAGCAGCCAGTGTTGGTTGATAACCAACCGCGCTCGGCATACGACCCAACAGCGCCGACATTTCTGAACCAGCCAAAACATACCGGAAAATATTGTCGATAAAGAGCAATACATCCTGTCCTTGATCGCGGAAATATTCAGCCATCGCCAGACCGGTTAAAGCCACACGCAAGCGTACACCAGGCGTTTCGTTCATCTGGCCGAACACCATCGCCACAGATTTTTCTACACCGTACTCTTGCAATTCGTAATACAGATCAGTGCCTTCACGGGTCCGTTCGCCCACACCGGCAAATACAGATACACCAGAGTGCTCAGTTGCCACAGAGCGAATCAGTTCAGCGATAGTTACAGTTTTACCAACACCTGCACCGCCATAAATACCTGTTTTACCACCTCGGATAAAGGGAGCAATCAAGTCAACAACCTTCATCCCGGTTTCAAATGTTTCAACTTCTGTACTTTGATCTTGGAAGCCAGGTGCTTCACGGTGAATCGGATAATAATCATCCGCTTCTGGTGTTTCACCACCGTCGATTGCTTTCCCGGTTACATCAAAGATACGACCCAAGGTCACTGGACCTACGGGAACTTTAATCGGAGCGCCAGTTGATTCAACATCTACACCACGCGGAATACCATCGGTAGACCCCATTGCCACGGTCCGTACCAGACCGCTTTCAAGATGCTGCTGCACCTCAAGCACTAAATTGCCCTGCGGCGCGGCAACGTTTAGCGCTTCGTAGATTTCCGGCATTTCATCTGCAGCAAATTCTACGTCAATTACCACACCACGAATGGCAGAGATTTTGCCAGTAGCCATAATTCCTCCAAAATTCCTTAGTAGCCGTTCATAAACAAGTTCGTAATTTGACCAAGTAAGGCTACTTCAAGCCCATTCGCCAATTCCATAACTTATTTGCGAATGGGCACTTAACCGGCCAGTGCTTCGGCACCGCCGACAATGTCTAATATTTCGCTCGTAATGCTCGATTGACGAGCTTTATTGCGTTCAAGTGTCAAAATATCAATCAATTCAGCCGCATTGTCTGTTGCGCTGTTCATTGCCACGTATCGCGCGCTGTGTTCGCTGGCCTGTGATTCTAATACCGACTGAAATATCTGTAGCTGTGTGAAACGGGGCACGATACTGTCTAGCAGTTGTTCCGGTCCCGGTTCGTAGGTGTATGTGCGATCAGAAACGCCGCTTAAATCTACGTTTGAGACGTATTCAGAAACGGCCATTCCCTCAAAATCCAGCGGTTTCAGCGGAAGCAGCTGCTTGACGGCTGGGCGGCGGGAAATTAGGTTAATGAAGTCCGTGTAGGCGATAAAAACCTCGTCGTATTTTTCACTGAGATAATCGTCTGTGACAATTTGGGCAATCGGGGTGACATCTAAAATCGAGGGCGCATCGGGTATTTCGTCAAATGTTGCAATGACGTTGTACCCACGCCGAATCATCAAGTCACGCCCTTTGCTGCCAACGGTAATCACGTCTACCGGCACATCCATTGCTTTGATGAATGCTTCGGCGCGGCTGACCATGTTGCTGTTGTATGCGCCTGCCAAACCACGATTTGCCGTCACTAAAATGAGGGCTGCGCGTTTGATGGTGCTGCGCACCATCAACAAGGGATGTGTGGCAGATGTTGTGCCAGGTTGGGATGCCAGGTTGTTTAAGATTTCAAACGCTTTACCGGCATAGGCTCGGGTGGCTTCTACCTGACGTTGGGCGCGATTGGCTTTGGATGCAGAAACGGCCGCTAACGCACTCGTCACCTGTGAAATATTTTTTACACTTTTTATTCGTTTATTGAGTTCGCGTTCGGTAGCCATGGAAACTCCTTCGGAGTTTCGGTAATCCGTAATCCGTAAACGGTAAACCGATTACGGATTACGGAACACCGATTTCTAATTCGACCAGCCTGCGTTGAAATCTTCAACTGCTTGTTTCAGGCTGTTCTCAATATCGTCGTTCCATGCGCCACTTTCGAGAATGGGCTTGCCAACTTCTGGATGAGCGGTGTCCATAAAGCGAACGAACTCACGCGTCCAGCGGCTAATTTGGTCCACATCTACATTATCAAGGTAGCCGCGAGAACCAGCATAAATCATCATAACCTGATGATGCAGCGGGTACGGGCTGTATTGTGGCTGCTTGAGCATTTCCATTAGTCGTTCACCGCGAGATAATTGGCGTTGTGTTGATGCATCCAAATCAGAACCGAACTGAGCAAATGCGGCCAATTCTCGATACTGGGAGAGGTCTGACTTCATACCACCGGCAACTTTACTCATGGCGCGTACCTGGGCAGCACTACCTACGCGGGATACGGATAACCCCGTGGAGATTGCGGGACGCTGACCGGCGTTAAAGAGGTCAGTTTCGAGGAAAATCTGACCGTCGGTAATTGAAATTACGTTGGTCGGGATGTAAGCAGACACGTCACCGAGCAAGGTTTCAATAATAGGAAGTGCGGTGAGTGAACCACCGGTTCCTGGGACCTTTTTGACTTCGTGTTTTTCTTGGTCTGGATCGCCAAGTTCTTTTAAGCCAGCTTCGATGGCTTCTTCTTCGAGATTACCGAAGTAGACTTTGCCGTCTACGCCTTTGGTATCGGCGGTGACTTCAGCACCTTTTTCAACGATGACCCATTCGTCACGCAGACGAACCGCACGTTCGAGCAAGGTACTGTGCAGGGAGAAAATGTCACCAGGGTAAGCTTCGCGTCCAGGTGGACGGCGCAAAATCAAGGACATTTGACGGTAAGCCCAGGCATGTTTGGAGAGGTCGTCGTAGATGACGAGCGCATCTTTGCCCTCTTCCATGAATGCTTCACCAATTGTACAACCGGCATAGGGTGCGAAATATTGCAGCGGAGCTGGGTCAGATGCACCAGCAGCCACAACAACTGTGTAGTCCATTGCGCCGTGTTTTTCGAGCGTGTCAACGACTTGTGCAACCTGCCCAATACGCTGCCCAATGGCGACGTAGATGCAGATCATGTCTTGACCTTTCTGATTGATGATGGTGTCAAGACAAATAGCGGTTTTACCTGTTTGGCGATCACCAATGATCAATTCACGTTGGCCGCGACCAATAGGGAACATGGCGTCGATGGAGACGATACCGGTTTGCACGGGTGTGTCTACACCTTTACGCTCAATTACACCAGGTGCAACGCGTTGAATTGGGCGCGTGGCTTCGGCATTGATGGGGCCTTTGCCATCCATGGGCTGCCCTAATGAGTCAACAACGCGGCCAATCATGCCTTCGCCAACTGGGACAGAAGCAATACTTCCGGTAGCGCGAACTTCGTTGCCTACTTCAATTTCGGTGTATTCACCCATGATGACGATACCGACACTTTCTTTGGTTAAGTCGAGTACCAGACCGACGACACCGTTGCTGAATTCAACAAGTTCGTTTGCCTTGGCACCGGCGAGACCGGAAGCAAGCGCGACACCGTCGTAAACGGCCGTTACCGTTCCAACACTGCGAGCTTCGACCTTATGATCGAAACTATCAATCTGTTTAAGAAGCGAATCTGTAATATTTTTGAAATCTGGGGCAAGGGTTGCCATTCACCAACCTCCTCGGATTTTTATCACGCATGAGCGTAAATGTTGTCTTATTGCCCATTCGCAAATAAGTTAGCAGAATCGGCGAATGGGCTTTAAAGTAGCCGTTCGGTTCCAAAATCGCTATTTTATTCCCGAATGGCTACTAAGGATCAGAATAGATGTATTATGTTAAGCAAATCTCTTTCGGCTGCCGTCTCGGGTCTTCCAAACCCGAAAAAGTGGGGGTGTTTTGTTATTCCTGCTACACACAGCACACAACAACCACCCATTTTGGACAGAGTGAAAATATTACCCTACCTACTCCTATTTGTCCAACCGTAGGTATTTTGAAAATTTTGGTCAAATTACACAAGTTCCTTTGGTTTCGTAGCTTGTGTAATTTATCACAAGCCACTTTTCACGTCAACGTGCATTCCTTTAAAGGATAGGTACAATTCAGGGCATTATGACGAGGGATTTAATATGGAAAAAACGGCCGTTTTCTTCCGCCAGGGTTCCAATTCTTATTCTCATAATTTTATTGGCATTTTGGTTACGGCTGCACAATATTGATGCGTTTAGTTTTTGGACAGATGAAGGGCTGACACCTTTGCGTTCCGGTTACCCGATTTCGGAAATTTTAAGCAACCGGATTATCATTCAAGAAGGTACTACAAACGATACGCATCCAGCATTTTATTTTTTACTTATTCACCTTACACGACGATTATTTGGCGAAACTGATTTTGCTTACAGGTTCCCATCGGCATTGGCAGGCATTTTACTCGTGCCCGTTATGTTTCAATTTGGGCGCAGGTTGCGAGATGATTGGGTGGGGCTGGTGGCTGCTTTTTTAACGGCCGTTAACGCCATTTACATCTGGTACGCGAACGAAGCCCGCATGTATACAATTGTGGTGCTGCTGATGGCGGTGGCGTCGTATGGGTTGTGGAGAGCGTTGGAGATCAGTGGTCAGCGGTTAGAGGTTAGCAGTCAGCGGTCAGCAGTCAGCGGTCAGCCAAAGCCGATTACCGATTATCGATTACCGATTACAAAATATCTGATTCTATACATCCTCTTCGCGGGTTTGGCGCTGTACACACACTACTTCTCTGTGTTTATCATTGCTGGGCAGGCGCTGTTTTGGGTGTGGATTTTGTGGCAGAGGGGGCAAAAGAAGTTGATTTTGGGAACGGCCGTTCTTGGACTACTGATGGCAATCCCCCTCATCCCCTACACGATTCCCCGACTTTTTCATGGTGTCGAAGCCAACTTCTTTTACGTTCCCCCCACCGTTATTTTGCAAGATGTTGTGCGCTTTTTTGGCTTAGGAAATTTCGTTGATTTTAAGCAACTATTCATCCAAATATTAACAATTGGCTTTGCATCATTACTTTTGCTAGGGATTTTCATCTCAGATTCGTGGTTAAAACGAAACTTTTTACTAATCTATTTGTTCGCCATCGTCATTGGCATCATTCTCGGCTCTCTCATCAAACCAATCTACCAGGGTGCTCGCCACATTTTGGCAGGCAGTCCAGCGTTTATTTTGTTGGTTAGTTGGGCAATTGTGTGGCTGTGGGCACAGATCGGTAAACGATTATCGATAAACGGTAAACGTCTGGCACTCACCGATTACCGTTTCCTGTTTACCTTGCTGCTCGCAATGCTGGCAGCGGCCGTTCCCCTCACCAGTTCAGCCATAGCCATCAATAACCTCTTCACCAATTCGCGCTATGCGAAAGACAGTCTGCGAGATGCAATACAGTTTGTAGAGGGCGCAGCGGGCGATCAGGATGTGATTGTGTACAACAATGCCATCTTGCTGCCGCTGCACGAACATTATCAGCAGCGCCATGATGTGGCTGTGACCGCGTCACCCATTTATCCAACCCATGCCACAAAAACAGCCACGCAGCAGCTAGAGCAATTGGCAGCAAGCTACGAACGTATCTGGTTTATCACAGACCCCCCAGCAGATAATCGCGATGAAAATAATCTGGTAGAAAATTGGCTGAATGATAACAGCGTACTCGTTAATGATTTTCCATTTCCAGCAAGGAACACGCGCTTAAGTGCAATTGTGTTTGATACGAATGAACAAATTATGGATGGTGTGCCTGAAACGGCCGTTTCCCTCACCCATCAATGGCAAAACACGCCCGAGTTAAAAGGATTTCAACTCACTGCGACCGAACCCATTGCCACGCCAACCTTTTGGATCGATCTAATTTGGCAAGGCAGCCAGCCCGCCAACAATTGGCTGCGATTCACGCTAATTGGTCCCGACAACAATGAATGGGGGCGCAGCGAACATGCACTCATTACACATCCAGACAGCGCCATTAATTGGCCTGACGAAAAATTGATTCGCTACAGCTATCCGATTCATTTGCCAGTTGGCACCCCCCCTGGAAATTACACCCTCATGATGCAGCCATTTGCCGCTGATGGCGATGCGTTTGGCGATTTTCAACAAATTACTGAAGTGCGCATTGCCGATTCGGGAAGATGGGTAAATGCAGTAAAACGGCCGTATACCTCATACCAAGCCGTCCATTTCCAAAATGGTCTCATCCTGCAAGGAGTGGCAATGGTCGCCACCGAAGTGCGCCCTGGTCATGCGCTTCCATTAGATTTCTATTGGCAAACAACATCCAAATCTATTGATTTAGAAAACGTCACCTATACACTTACCATTCGACAACCAAATGGAGACGTGATCAACCAAATAGAAAATGTACCGGGTGCAAACTGGTTGTCCAATTGGCCTACCAGCGCCCCTATTCGCGAGCCAGCAGGGTTGTATTTTCCACCAGAGGCAGCACCGGGAAAGTACAAACTAGAATGGCAGCTATTGGATGGCGATGAAGTTGTGCGAGGACGGCCGTTTCTGCACCCCTGGACCACAAAAACCATAACGCTCGGTGAAATCAACGTCATTCCCTGGCCTATGGAAACAAACTTGCCTGAAAACGTGACCACACCACCGGCACAGTTTGGGGATGCGATCCAACTTTATAGCTACACTTTGTCCGAAACGACCGATTCATTGCAGCTAAAACTCATCTGGCTGGCTCAAATAGTTCCTGACAAAAACTACACAATCTTCATTCATTTAGTTGATCAGGATGGGAACATTGTACAGCAGCGAGACGCAATTCCAGTTGAAGGTTTACGCCCCACAGCTGGGTGGCGTCCTGGCGAAGTTTTAACAGATTTGCACGTATTACCTTTGCCAGAAGCATTACCCGACGGCATATACGCACTCCGCGTCGGCCTGTACGAACCAAAAACCTTTACTCGTTTGCCAATCAACTATCAAGGTGAGCTACAAATCAATGATCAACTAGAAATAGCCACTATCACAAAACCCTAATCGTCAAAGATGTCATTAGGAAGCTATTTTCGATACGGATAAGAAAAAGGACGAATAAATATTTCAAATACCCGTCTTTTTTTCGTATTTATGATTTTTAAAACAGTATAAAATTTGACATAAATCACAGAGTGATTGGCAATTTATTCATCCACATACCAGCCGAGCGCGTCTAAATTTGCGCTTGCCAGCATCTCTTGGGGCAAATCGGCCAGCGTCATCGATGATTCAGCAGCAACAGTGCCATCTGGTAAAATCACTTCGCCAACCGCCTTTCCCAACCGACCACGCAATCGTACAACCCGACCTACTATTTTGAGTGGGGTTTCTGTTGGCACCGGATGCCGGTACTTCACTTCCAACTTGACCGACATCATAAAATGGTGCTGATCTTTGATCATAGCAACACGTGCAACCACCTCATCCAACATGGCAGCAACGACACCGCCATGCACGACGCCAGGATACCCTTGATACGCTTCGGACACGGTGTAATTTGAACAGACCTCATTGTCACCATTGTCAAAAAAGGTCATGTACAAGCCATGCGGATTGTTTCGTCCACACACAAAACAATAATCAGAGTTGGGTTGTTGATTGTTGTGCATATTCCACTTTCATCAAAGTTTAGTAAACTTAAATTATAGTCTTTCATTTTCCCGGAAGCTTTAAATCAATACACCAAGCAAAAACAGCTTCTCAGCTTCCGGGAAAGTCAACATATTTTTAAACAGTCCATTCATTTAAGGGGAATTATTATGCCCGAAACATGGGAAGTGGTAAAAAAACTGCCATCAATTATGCGTGATCCGCTGGCTTATTTGATGGAAACGGCCGTTCTCCACGGAGACAATATCTCATTCAACCTACCCGACGAAAAAGCACGCTTCATCAATCATCCCGATTTAATCCAATACGTGCTGCAAACCAACAACCGCAACTACAACAAACGCACGCCTCAATTCGATACCTTCAAAATCGTAGCAGGCAACGGTCTTCTAAACAGCGACGGTGACACCTGGCTGCAGCGCCGCCGCATTGCACAGCCAGCCTTTCATCGTCAGCGTTTGGCAGGCATGACCGGCATTATGGCAGACGAAGCCGCTAAATTGTGCCAACTATGGCAAACCGACCCGCGATACGAAAATCCGGTAGATATTGAACAGGAAATGCTGCAATTAACGCTGCCCATTCTTACAAAAGCATTGTTTAACTTGGATGTGTCAGGCCAAGAGGCTGAACTGGTGCATACCATTGAAGATGCGTTGAACTATGTCATGTTTCGCGCCCAATTTCCGATACCAACTATTTCTAAATGGCCGCTGCCAGTCAATCGACGCTATCAACAGGCAATGGAAACAATCAATGGGATGGTGTACGATCTGATCAAGACGCGCCGCCATGAAGGTGATGACCGAGGAGATGTGTTATCACTATTTTTAGCCACGCAAGATGCCGATTCAGGTAAAGGGATGCCAGATGAAGCCATTCGTGATGAGCTGGTGACGTTGATCATTGCGGGGTATGAAACGGCCGCTACCGGCCTCACCTGGCTTTGGTACCTACTTTCACAGCACCCAAATATTATGTCTACTTTACAAGCAGAACTCGATACTGCTCTTGGCAAACAAGGCCCAACGGGAGACGACTTACAAAAGTTGCCCTACCTGCGCGGAGTGGTGCATGAAGCGTGGCGATTGTACCCGCCATCTTGGGTGGTCAGTCGAGCCGCGATTGCAGCGGATGAAATTGGTGGGAAACCAGTTGAACCAGGCACATTGATTATCATCAGCCCACATGTGATGCACCGCAATCCTGAATTTTGGCCGGAACCTGAACGATTTGATCCAAAGCGGTTTATGGAGGGGAGGGAAAACGGCCGTCATCGTTTCGCCTACATTCCATTTGGTGGTGGTCCACGCCTTTGCATTGGCAATCACTTCGCTGAAATGGAAACGATGCTAATCGTAGCCACGCTGGCACAGCATTTCACACCAACGCTTATTTCAGATTATCCAGTTATACCAAAACCAATGGTGACAATTCGGCCAAAAGGGGGGATGTGGATGCAGGTGGAGAAGAGATAGAGATAGAGACAGAGCCAGAGACAGAATCAATTTCTGTCTCTGGCTCTGTCTTATTTCTTATGCCATGTTATATTTAGCAAAGTAGTCGCTGGCTCCGTCTTGAAGCAACACCCAAATCGTGTAAACGCCCATCAACGTGCCAAGTGGGAAGTTTAATAGATTGAGGAATCCAATAACAATCGCCAAAATACGTGCCCATGACTTTTGCTTCAACAATCCCCAGCCAGTAAGAATGCCAATGGCAGATAGCACAAACAAGAATCCGGCAATTGAAATAGCGACAATAGGTAATATAACGGCTGCATCAGGATCGCCCGATGCTACGCCAACAACCATCAAAATGACAAACACAACTGCTGCAATCAAAACGACGAGAGCATTCATTGCAATGTGTAACCATCCCAAAATTTTGACATGCTGTTCAATGTTTTGTATCTGTGTTTTATCCATTATTTAAACCCTTCTTTTAGCAAATAACGATTTGTTATTTGCATCATATTTTCAATTAAAACAATCATGAATCATTACGGGAAGGATGGGGGAAAGTTGCAAGGGGCAGGGGGCAAGGGGCAAGCAAGAAGGAAAGAAAAACTCATTTTCGTTTGATTATCGAGTTAACTCAAGGGCAAATGTGATTAATTCTTGGGCGACACGTTTGCGAGACGAGGCGTCTATCATCATCGTATTGGTGCAAAGGGTTGGTTTGGGATAGTTGTCCATTTTGCCTTTGTCTTGTGTGTCGTAGACGAAGCCATCGATGAGATCGCCGTAGTGGTTGGCAACGGCCGTTTCCGACACATCCATCCCGCGTTCTTGCATCATTTTCGCAGCAGGTCCCTTCACGGCATCACCACCCACGATGGGGCTGACCGCTATCACAGCCTTTGGCAAATCCATCACCATTTCACGAATGGGAAAACAGTTGAGGATGGTGTCCACGCTTACAAATGGATTGGAAGGCGCAATCAAAACAAGGTCGGCTTTTTGCAAGGCTTGGGCAACAGCCTTGGAAGCACGCGCATCTTCTGGCAAGATAATCTGTTTAACCGTTGGTTGCCATCGTTCTTTTACAAACCAGGTTTGGAAAGGCAAAATGCCGTCATCCGTTTCGATCATCGTGGGGGTTGGTTTATCGCTCATAGGCAGGATGGTGTGTTGGATGTTGAGT
This sequence comes from Chloroflexota bacterium, assembly GCA_008501785.1. The sequence goes on along the minus strand of QQUD01000305.1, from coordinate 5,702 downwards.
TGTTGACAGAGGTGGTGGGTAACGGCCGTTAACGTCTCCCCCGCATCCAGCAAACTCGTCCGCACCAAATGTGTCGCCAGGTCCAAATCACCCAATCGGAACCAATCTGCACCGCCCAATTTCGCGACCTCACCAATCGTGCGCCACGATTCACCGGCACGCCCCCACCCCGTTTCAGCGTTCGCTACACCAGCCAGCAAATACATCACCGTATCCAAATCAGGGCAGACAGTCAGCCCCAAATGTTGAAAGTCGTCACCACTGTTCACCACAATCGTTAACTGATCTGGCTCAACAAGTTGTGTAAATCCTTCAGCCAGCTTGGCTCCACCTACACCACCAGCCAACACCACAGTATTTGTTTCAGGAGAAATTTGATTTTTATTGTTACTCATAGCGCGTGTGATTGTAACATAACTTAAAAATCATAGGACAAAACGGCGTTTTGTCCTATGTATAAAATTTTCAACGGGTCAAGACAGTGTATTGACCTACGGAAAGAAAAAGCCGGATGGTTAGACATCCGGCTGAACAGAGTTTAGTTAGTTTAGGAGGTGTGGGGTTATGAAACACGGCCGTTTAACACATACCTCGCCGTCGTTTCTGCCATAATCGCCACACCATCAATCATAGCCCGCTCGTCAAAATTAAACTTGGGGTGATGATGTGGGTAGGTATACCCTTTTTCCTCGTTACGCGCACCGATGAAGAAATAACAGCCAGGAACTTCATCCAAAAAGAAACCCATATCCTCAGACGCCATCGTGCGGCGTGTCGAAATATTTTCTTCACCCATAATTTTTACGGCGGCATCGTGAACAATAGCAGTCGGTTCTTCAGCATTCACCACAGCTTGCACAATGGCGATGGTTTCCATCGTGGCCGTACAGCTATACGCATCTGCCATTTTGGTAGCCATTTCTAAAATGCGGCGGTAAATTTGGCGATGTAGTTCGTTGTTGTAGCTGCGCACCGTTCCTTTCAGAATGGCCTTATCTGGAATCACATTAAACGTTGTCCCTGCCGTAAATTGTCCAATCGACACGACTACGCTCTCTTGTGGATCGATATTGCGACTGACAATACTTTGCAGCGCAGACACAATTTGCGCGGCTGCCAAAACGGGGTCTGTGGCCAAATGTGGCGCGGCGCCGTGCCCGCCACGACCTTGCACAGTTAAAGTAAACACGCTTGACGAAGACATGCAAGGCCCAGCCACGACACGCACTCGGCCATATGGCTCCGGTGTCCACACATGCATGGCAAAAGCAACATCAGGCCGTGGATTCTCTAAGACGCCATCTGCAATCATGGCAAACGCACCGCCAAGTCCTTCTTCGGCAGGCTGAAAGACAAATTTAAGCCGACCATGCATTTGTTCACGGTATTGAGACATGATTTTAGCGATGGTGAGGCCCATCGTCACATGCCCATCATGTCCACAAGCGTGCATAACACCATCATTACGCGAGACAAATGACACATCGCCTTCTTCTTGAATAGGAAGCGCATCCATATCAAAACGGAGCATGACGGTTGGACCGTCTGCTACACCTTCCATCACACTGACAACGCCTGTCTCACCCAGGCCACGCTGTACTTCCATACCAAGCTCTTGCAAACGTTCAGCAATAATGCCAGAAGTCCGAATTTCATTAAATCCTAGTTCTGGGTGGCGATGAAAATCACGCCGCATTTGCACCATTTCATCAAATAATACTTTTGCCTGTTCTTTAAAATCGGGGGTCTCTATCATGATTGTTACCAGTACTTCTGCGACGAACCTCAGCGCAAAACACAACGCTTTTTGGCCAACGGCCGCTAATTATAAATTGGGGGTACTACTCCTTTACGTATTGTGGGGAATTATAACAAATTAATAGGAGCGAAAACGGCCGTTTACGCACCCTTCACACCGCTTTCACCCCCTCTTTATTCCTATGCTCCCCCATGTGTACTATGCTAATGCCGCACTTGAGTAGTAGTAGGTCATTTTTAAAGTATTGCTTCCTACATGATGTAAATATATGGATCGCAATACTAGCTTGAGAGCAAACGACAACACCCAATTAGTCGTTCGCAAAATTGGAGACTTTCCATGTTTGTGTCAATCTCTTTATTCGCAGTTATCCTCTTCAGCGTTTATATTCTCGGACTCCTCACTACCCCACTTCTCATTTTCGCCCTTTTGAAAGCCCCAATACGGTTACAGAAGCAACCTGTGAAAAGTGAGTCGTAATTAGCGAGTAGTTAGAAAAATCATCGACTACACTTTACTTCTTACTTCCTATTTCTTACTTCTTACCTTTCGCTAATTAGATAGGCCGTTGAAACATGCCACCTAACAATCTGGTCTTGCAATTGCTGTCTGTAAAGTGCGGTAATCTTTTTCAGATCTTTCGGCGTGATGCCTGTAGATTTGAGACGTTGAGCGTAGGTTATCTGTGAGGCATAACTGTCGCTATCACTAAACCAGCGGTCGATGTGTTCCACGGTGATGCGGCGCTGTTGGCTTTCCTGTTGATGCTGTGTGTTTATTTGTGAAAAGCCAGCATCCCCTAGCCTGTTTTCTAAATCTGTTTCATTCCAGTTAATCATCGAATTGTTTGTGTCAGCATAGATGGTTTCTTCTGCCGCCTGCACCTTTTTGTAAATGGATTTGGGCATTTGTTTCCAATCAACCAAATCATAAAGGCGTTGACCGTATTGGGGAATGGTTTGGGCAAGGCAAAAACGGCCGTTTTCCCCCAACCACTCTCTTATCAACTTTGCCATCTCTGCCACCCGTGACGCATCTTGCGTAAACAAATTGCGAGCCAGCACCCTGTCAAAGTGTATTGCTTCATCACCACGCAGGGCCATCAGGTATTCCAGTTCGTCAAAAGAGCCGATGAGGATAAACGGCCGTTCCAATTCCGGCAGCCGTTCCGCTTGTTGGCGTAACGCTTCCCCCGCCTGCTGATCAGCCGTCAACGCCCATACGCCACCTTCCGGCGCTTTACGCACCGCCTCCCATGTTAGCAACCCCGTTCCCGCATTTACATCCAAAACCAAATGATGCCGCTGCACGCCCGCCAATTCAAACAACCGGTCCCGCACCTGCCCCAACGAACGCCCACTACTCTCCACCGTTCGTTGCAACCACGCATCCTTCCCCTTATTTACCGGACTCGTCGTCAAAATCTCCCCACTCGCCACACCCCACTCACCACTCGCCACCATCCCCGCTAGCTGCTCTTCCCGCTTTCGCGCCACCTGATCCCGAATGCTGCGCTCATACCCCTGATCGCTAGGCTGATAAAACACTTTCCCTTGCATTGAATCTGGCAAATATTGCTGGGCTACCCAATGATCCCGGTATGCATGAGGGTAAAGATACCCTTGACCATGACCAAACCCTTCTTTGTCCCGGTTGCCATCCTTCAAATGATTGGGAACATCTGCTTCCTGCTCCTTCTCTACCGTGCCTAACGCATCAAAAAAGGCAAACGTAGAGTTTGACTTAGGCGCAGTTGCCAGGTAAATGCAGGCTTGTGACAGCGGGAAACGTCCTTCCGGCATCCCAATTCGCTCAAACGCCTGCCAGCAGCCAGTCACCACAGACATTGCATTTGGATCAGCCATCCCTACATCTTCCCCCGCAAAAATCGTCATGCGCCGGAAAATGAAGCGTGGGTCTTCGCCTGCGTACACCATCTTCGCCATCCAATACAGCGCCGCATCTGGGTCTGAACCACGCAAGCTCTTAATAAATGCGGAAATGGTGTCGTAATGAACATCTCCCTCTTTGTCGTAAAGCACGGCACGGCGTTGAATCGACTCTTCAGCCACGGTCAGATCAATGACAATTACGCTATCATCATTCGGCTGCGTCGTTTCTAGCGCCAGTTCTAGCGCATTCAGCACACCCCGTGCATCTCCGTTTGCTATATCAACCAGATGATCAAGCGCATCGTCGTGCATTTCCACATTGAGCTTGCCGAAGCCACGCTCAGCGTCTTGCAATGTGTTGATGGCGATTTGGCGTAGGTTGTCACTGTTCAGCGGACGCAGTTGAAAAATACGACTGCGACTCACCAACGCCTTGTTTACTTCAAAATACGGATTTTCGGTGGTGGCCCCAATGAGAATGATCGTCCCTTTTTCCACATGCGGCAGCAGTGCATCCTGCTGCGCCTTATTCCAGCGATGCACCTCATCCACAAAAAGCGTCGTGCGCTGGTTGTACAAATTGCGTCGCTCCTGCGCGGTGGCAATGGCTTCTCGAATTTGTTTCACACCTGCTAGAACTGCGTTAATCGTGATGAAATGACTGCGTGTGGTGTTGGCAATCACCATTGCCAGCGTGGTTTTGCCGGTGCCGGGTGGTCCATAAAAAATCAGCGACGAAAGCTGGTCCGCCTGAATCGCACGCCGCAGGAGTCGCCCCGGTCCGATGATGTGCTCTTGCCCCACATATTCATCCAGCGTCCGCGGCCGCATCCGGTTCGCCAGAGGAGATTCCTTCTCAATTTGCGCCTTACGCCCTTGCTCAAATAGGTCCATGCCAGCATTGTACCAACTCCCAGTGCCTATGCCATTATTTCATCGAGCGGACTGCGTACACCTAGAACACCTTGATTAGCAACATGCGTATAAATCATCGTTGTTTTAACATCTTTATGACCTAATAATTCTTGAATGGTACGAATATCGTAACCGCTTTCCAAAAGATGTGTCGCAAAACTGTGCCTAAAAGTATGTGGTGTTATTTTTTTGTTGATATTCGTTCTTGCTGCAGCACGTTTAATAGCTTTCTGAATGCTGCTCGGGTGAATGTGATGTCGATACAAAGTGTCATCCCCTCTAGGGTCTTTAGAGAGGTTTGAAGATGGGAATATAAACTGCCATTTCCATTCTGTATTGGCATTTGGATATTTACGAGATAACGCATTCGGCAAAGAGACGCGTCCAAATCCTTTTTTGAGGTCATGATAATGCAACTGTTGTACTTTTTTAAGTTGATCTTGTAGTGCAGGAATGGTCACTGATGGCAATGTTGTTGTTCGATCTTTACCCCCTTTTCCTTCTCGTACAATAATCATATTTTGTCCGAAATCAATATCTTTAACTCGTAATTGCAAACATTCCTTCAAACGTAATCCAGATCCGTACAACAATTGGGTGGCTACCAATGGTACGCCTGAAAGGTTACTCATGACACATTTTACTTCATCACGAGTTAAAACAACGGGCAAACGAACAGGCTTCTTTGCCCAAATAACATTTACATTACCGAGTGGTTGATTTATTACATATCCATAAAGAAACAGCAAAGCACTCAAGGCCTGATTTTGAGTGGATGCTGCCACATTTCCCTCAACCGCTAAATGTCGCAAAAACATCTCTACTTCAGCAACCCCCATTTCTGCAGGATGTTTCTTTTTATGAAAGAAGATGTAACGTTTTATCCAATGGATATATGATTTTTCGGTTGCGTACGAATAATTTTTACGTCGCAAGACCTGGCGAACTTGCTCCAATAATTTGGGCTTTTGCGGCAAAACCCACCTCCATATTGCCGGAAAAGGCATTCTTCTTTATACTGGGTCTAATTCTCGTTTTTGTCAGATTTGAGAGGTTTAAACCGACATATGTTCCGCATAATACCCGAAATTTCACAAACTGCCGAACAAAATTCGTCTTTTTATCTGCATAAGGCG
>QQUD01000624.1 GCA_008501785.1 Chloroflexota bacterium | reverse complement strand
GGGGGGGCTATATTCAGATTTAAACCGGTTGTGTCCCAGATTGTGCCGTTAACGGCCGTTAAAAACACAACAAAATCCGTTTCAAACACACCTTCGACATCTGAAAAAAGTAGCTGCTCATCCACCCGCTCAACACCATTCGCCGTTTGTGCAGCCACAAGCTGCAACGACACATCAAGCTGGTCAAACAGATTCGCTCGCAGCTGAAAATACAAAAACGTAATAAACAACACCAAAATAATGCCAAACGTGAGTAAATACCAAAGCGTCAAGCGCCAACGGAGGGGCAGGGGTAGGGTCGGGAGGGGGGTCACGGTTCACCAATCCGATACCCAACACCACGCACGGTTTGAAACAACTGGATAGATTCCCCTTTGTCAATTTTGCGCCGCAAATAGCCAATGTAAACATCCACCACGTTAGACTCATTGTAAAAATCAAAGTTCCAGACATGTTCGCCAATTTGGGTGCGTGTCAAAACTTGATTGGGATGGCGCATCAAATATTCGAGAACGGCATATTCACGGGGGCTAAGTTCGATTCGGTTCCCGTTTCGCGTCACCTCACGTTTGGCTGTATCCATTTCCAAATCACATACTTGCAAAATTGTGCCAGTTTGCAATGGGGGGCGGCGCAGCAGCGCCCGCACCCGCGCCATCAGTTCAGGAAACGCAAAAGGCTTGACCAGATAATCATCTGCTCCAGCATCAAGCCCTTCAACCCGATCATCAATCGTATCACGGGCAGTCAGCATCAGGGTGGGGGTCTTGTCGCCACGTCTGCGCAGTTCGCGCAGCAAGTCGAGACCGCTCATTTTGGGCAGCATAATGTCTAACACGAAAATGTCATAGTCGGCAGCCAGGGCGAAATCTAGTCCGTCACGGCCGTTCCACGCCAAATCCACTGCATGACCCGCTTCCGTCAATCCTTGACGCACAAAGTTGGCAATGCTTGGTTCATCTTCCACCACAAGTATTCGCATAAGGGCGTCCCTCATTTCAAATAATTGCAGTGTAACCGGAAAGATTAAGAAATCAATGAAAGTGGAGATTGGTTGAGTGAGTACAACGAATGATAGGAATCAACGAATGAAGAAAACTCTCCTATATTCTTCATTCGTTGAATCCTAATATTCGCTGTACTCCCCCTCAGAATTATTCTACAGGATACGCGACAGAAATACGCTTCTCAGGCACCAACAACACCATGCCAATCAAAAATCCAATCAGCATAATCACTGCGCCGCTAAGATAGGGCAAATTGTAGCTTACATCAAACAAATACCCGGCCCACAATGGCCCCACAATCCGACCCAGACTCATGAACGAATTGTTCAACCCTTGTGCCGCACCTTGCCCGGTAGTGGCCCGCTGCGAGATGAGCGATGCCACTGACGGCCGTAACATCGCCACCGTCAGCACAAAGAAACCCGTCGTGAGCAAAATGGTTGGATAAGTGGTCGCCAACAGCATCACCAAAAAACCGATTGAACTGCCCAACAGCGACAATTTGATCACAAACGGCTCTTTCCAGCGTTTGATCAGCGGCCCCGTCAATGCGCCTTGTACGACTGCCGATACCAATCCAACCACAACCATAATTGTGCCAACCTGCTCTGGTCCATAATCAAACTTCTGCAATGCATAAAGACCAAAGATGCCCTCAAAACTGGTCAAGCCAAAACTCACCAGAAAAGCCATCCCCAACAAAATGCCAATTGGACTGCGCAAGGCCGCCCACAATGAATTAACATCCAATGTGCGTACCTTCGTTTGTGATCGGGCTTCTGGCGGCAGTGATTCCGGCAAAAAGATGGCTACCAGCATCAGCGTGGCCAGCGCCAACCCGGCGGCGATAAAAAAGGGCAGCGACAACGATTCATTCGCCAACCAGCCACCAATTCCGGGTCCCAGGATAACGCCCAATCCCATTGCTGCGCCCAGTTTTCCCATGCCGTCACCCCGTTCCTCAGGCGCTGTTGAATCACTGATAAAGGCCATCATCGATGGGTAGGTCGCTGAAGAGAGAATGCCAGCCAGACTGCGAGCCAGGAACAACATCCACAATTGAGTCGCCAATCCAAATAGAATTAAAAAGACCGCATACCCCACAATGCCAATCATCAACACCGGCTTGCGGCCGACGCGATCCGAAATGGACCCCCATATGGGCGCAAAGAAAAGCTGCATCAGCGAGTAGAGCGCCACCAGCCAGCCTAAATCGCGACCAGTGGCTCCCAGCTTGTCGATGTAAAAGGGCATGATGGGAATGACCATGCCAAAACCGAGCATGATCACAACCATCGTCGTGGCTAAAATGACAAGATTGCGCCGGTTGTTCATGATGAAACTGGCCTTATCACACCTTGCAATCCATCAACTTCCACCAGCTGACCATCGTGGAGCTGGCTGGTCACATTGTCGATGCCCGCCACGCACGGTTTGCCATATTCACGTGCAACCAACGAGCCATGCTGCAGCAGTCCACCCACTTCGAGAATGATGGCTGCCGCATTCGTAAACAGCGGTGTCCAGCCAGGATCGGTGGCACGGGCTACCAGAATGTCACCCGGCAGCACTGGTTTTTCGTCAGGGGTGTGCAGCACTTTAACCGTGCCTTGCACAACACCGGGCGAGATGGGTTGTCCCACCAGTTCGCCATTACGGGATTCGCGTCGGGGTGGGCGCATAATCTTGCCACGCGAGTCAAAGATGCGCGGCAGTTCGCGTACATGCGCTAATCGACGTAAGTAGGCGGTGTTTTCGTAGGCCAGCGTCCGTAAGTCGAGTGAAGGATCGGCTAATGCTTGATCGAGATGGGCAATGGTTAGGTCGAAAACTTGTTGTGTGTGGTCTAAACGGCCGTTTCGCACCAACGCCTCTGCCGCCGCCAACACCCGCTTCCGCAGCACATTCAGCAGCCAAATGAAATGGTATTTGTGACTTTCACGCATACCACCAAACGCCACCAAATGACCATACTGCTTGCGGAACTTATTTGCCTTGCGCTGACTGCGCTGCGCCAACACAGAACACAATTCTTTAAACACTGCCTCTCGTTCCCTCTGAGACTGTTCAAAAATTTTCTCAGGATTGTTGGTCGGATCACTGTTTTCGGCAAAGGTACGCAGTTGCGCATAAAACTGGGCAGGCTGTTCATCATAACGCGGCGTACCTACATCCAATTCCTTCGGAGAGCGCATACCATATTCGGCCATAAAGTCATGCCACGCCTGCAAAAATGCGGGAGAGAACTCACCAGCCTGCAAACAGTGGGCAAATTGTTCACCTGATTTACAAGCTAAAATTTCTGGGAAACTTGCCAATTCGTGCATTGCCAAACCCATTTCAATCGTCACATTGTCTGGTAATCCTCGTTCTAGATAAACGGTTTTTTGCTGAATCGCTTCTGGTTCCTTTTTCAATAATCGCTTCAATTGCATTCGCGCCAGTTCTGAAACTGCCAGCGAAGCCATTGCCTCGTCCATGTATCCAAGGTAATGGTGCAAGGTCGATTTCGTATAGCTGTGAAAGCTTTGCGGTTTGTCAGTTTCAGCCGAAATATTTTTACGCAACGTTGCCACGGAAGCAGCGATGTCTGCTTTGTAGACATCGGGCTTACGAAATCCTTTAATTGATTTCAAAAGCGGTCGCAAGTTGCGCCCGAGCGCCTTCCACATCATGCCTTTTAATGCAGGTGGCAGCTTATCTGGGATGTATTCATCTTCATCAATATTCGCCAAAATATCAGACGAGAGTGCATCCATCACGCGATATTCGCGTACGATGCGTTTATACCCTTGCAGCTTCATATTGTTGGAAACATTGAGATACATGCGCCCTTCAAAAGTTTTTGCCAATCCGTCAATAATGTTGTTTGCTGTACCATCACCCCCGCCAACAAATTGGGTAAGCAGATCGTCTGTATAGGCTAAAAAGTCGGTTCCCATCACCGAAAGCGGTTCATTGATGCCTTGTTTGAGCAAGGTCTTGTCTGCATACAAGATTTTACGTGCGCCGGGTGGGGTGATCATGATTTCGGGGAGTTGGAAGTAAGCCGTGATCGGTCGCGCCTGGAGCAAATAAAGGTTGCCAGCAGCAAATGCCCATTCAATGTCAATAGGTTTGTTGTAGACAGCTTCGACATCTGCGGCCAATTTAGCAATTTGCAGAGCTTGTGCATCGGTGATCGATTGGTGGCTGCTGCTGTGATCGGTTTTTTCAATAGTGCCACCTTTAGTTTGCAGGTAAACGGCCGTTTCCTTCCCCCCAATCTCCCGCTCCAAAACAACCTGCTGCACACGGTCCACCACAAACGTATCAGGCGTGACCGTCCCAGACCCTACCGACTCACCTAAACCAAAGTTCGCGTTGATCACCACTCCATCGTAGCAGTTGTTCAGTGGATTCAAGGAAAAAGCGCCGCCAGCAGCATCGGCAGCAATTTCCGCTTGCACAC
>QQUD01000259.1 GCA_008501785.1 Chloroflexota bacterium | reverse complement strand
ATCTGTATCATGTTTGAATGTAATAGCGGTAAAGATCATGTGTTGGTGTCGTTGAAACGGCCGTGTTCGGTGCTCAGTTCAGCGGTGTTGAATGGTGGGTGGGTGCAGGCCAGCCATTTGTTGAACATGAAGGTGCAGCAGAACTTTTTAGGTGAGCAGAAGGTGTTCCCGACACCTGAGGAGACGTTGATTGAGTATGGGAAAGGTTTGGGGATAAACGGCCGTTTCGTGGGCATGATGACCTCAGCCAAAATGAGCAGCTTCCGCCGTGTCACCAAAGAGGCGCAAGGGGTAACGATTGATGTGCTGGTCACGGCAGGCGTGTCGAATGCAAAACGGGCTGGTGAAACGGCCGAATACCGCATGATGGGCGAGCGTGTGACCAATGCGGGAACCATCAACCTAATTTTGATCACCAATGCCAAACTGACGCCAGCGGCGATGACGGAAGCTGTGATGGTGGTGACTGAGGCGAAAACAGCCGTTTTGGCTCAACTCGGCATCATCAGCCCCCAAACAGGCGCAATCGCTACCGGCACCGGCACAGATGCCATCGCCATTGTGTCTGGACATGGTTCTACGCAAATACGTTTCTGCGGCAAACATACGCTGTTTGGTGAATTGGCAGCACAGGCTGTCATTGAGGCGATCATGCAATCATTCAATGTGCAATAGGTTGATTTTGGGGTATTGTTTGGTAGATACAGATGGGGGGAATACGGATAGATTAAAAGATTTTGTGTTTTGGGGTGAGGTATGGTTCAGTTGCGGCATGAAGAGAAGACAGGGATTTTGCGGGGATTGATTATTAAGGTTCGAAATGAACTGAAGGGAGGTTGGCCTGAGGCGGTTTACCATCAGGCGTTGGCGTATACTTTGGAAGATGAGGGGATTCCTTTTGTTTCAAAGCTCCGGCGTCCATTTTTGCACCGTTGTGTTGAGATTCATCTTTTTGAACCGGATTTCATTGTTTGGAATACGGGCGAAATGGAACGGCCGTAACCTCCCACGCCATGCAACCCAACATCTTTGTGTTGCCAACAACTACCTCATCCACATTCGATCAATGCTCGAATCTCCAACAACTTACGATTTTATTTCAACCAAAACATACCTTGCCGCCTGCGGTTTCAAATTCGGCCTAATCATCAATTTCGGCCGAAACCAACTCCAAATCCACGGCGTCAAATCCAATAAATAAAAATCCGTATTCCCCCAATCCGTATCAATAAGTAAATTTTAAAAATGAAACCAACACAAAAAGAAATGAACCAAAAATACCGTATAGGCACGACCAGTTATATTGTTGAAGCAGGCCTGGATGAAAATGCGGCATACCTGGCGAATAAAGTTCAGGATATGCAGCTTGTTTTGTTTGATGTGGAGGGTGGTCCATGTAATTTTCCATCGCCAGACATGGTAGCAAAGCTGCAGGATGTGACCGCAAATCATGACTTTACCTACACTGTTCATTTACCCCTCGATATTCGGCTTGCGGATAATGGTTCCACAGACCACGTTTCCATGTTACAAGCGGAGCGGGTGATTGAGATGACGCGGGAATTACGGCCGTTTTCCTACATCCTGCATCTAGACGGCCGTTCTATCCTTCCGCCCGACACAACAAAAACAGCGTTCCGAAACTGGCAAGACAACGCCGTTCGCGCATTGGAAGTGCTTGCTGACTGGGTGGGAGATCCGGCATTGCTGGCCGTTGAAAATTTAGAAGGGTATCCGCTGGATTTGCTGCCACCGATTGTAGAGCGCGTTCCCATCAGTCGCTGTATCGATATTGGGCATTTGTGGCTAGATGGACATGATCCGCTGCCTTATTTGCAGGAATCGCTGCCGAGGACGCGTGTTATACATTTGCATGGGCTAAATGGGCGCGATCATCAATCGCTGGCACACATGTCACCTGCACAAATCGACCCTGTTTTGCAATGTTTGCAGATAGCTGAATTTGACGGGGTGCTTACACTGGAGATTTTTGGTCAGGTAGATTATGATTCGTCGATGCAGGCATTGGCAGCAAGCCTCACACGTCTTAACGATTCTCGACGCGACGTTTGATGCCATTCAGCATTTCGCGGACGTGAAGGGTGTCGATAATCAGATAACTGATCTGTTCAATTCGGCAAGACTCTTTGTCTGGTAAGGTTAAAGCCGACAGCTCTCGTTAGGGATCAAATAGGTGCAAGTAATGAAACCAGTATACTCAGAAACGAAAAAACACAAGAATTTGGTAATTATTGGATCGGGACCAGTGGGCATGGTATCGGCACTGATGTTAAAAGACCATTTTGAAAAGGTTATCCTGCTAGAGCGCCAATCAAAGGAAAGTTTCCTCAGAAAGCATGGATTTACATTTCCTATCGTATTCTCGCCCGCAGCCATCAAAATATTGGAAAATATTGGGGCATGGGATGCAATAAAATCTGAACGATCAGAGTTTTTTGGCGTTGTGATCCACAAGCGAATTATGGGCAAGGAATTTGAATTTACGTCAGCGCAAGATGGCGTCTATTCACACTGGAGAAACCATATCGTTGCCATGTTGTATGAATGTGTTCAAGAACATCGCATTCATATTCATTTTGATGCAAATGTAGAAGACATCGATTTTCAAAATAACATTTGTCGAGAATCCAAGTTGGGTGACGTCCCATTCGACCTCTTATTGGGGGCCGATGGCATCAATAGCTTTACCAGAAGTCTCATGGCAAAGGCGCATCCCACATTTGCAGAGGGTGCATTCAACCTTACCTTGTTGGACAATTGGTATGCCTATCGCCTGCCTGCAAAGGGCACACTGCGTGATAAATTTGGAGGTGGCAGCCGATTTCTGGCTTCAAATGTCTATGTTGATAATTTGGCTACGCATCCCTCAGATAAATTTCGCATCGTTACCACCAGCATGAAGCAGCCTAGTGAAGAAATCAGCGTGCTTATCAAACATGATGCCGCGCTTGATTTGAAGCAAGTCAAGGAGTTGAACGAAAGTTGTTTTGGCCAATTTGTAGATTCCGCTCAAGTGCTTAATGAAGCGTGGGATGCTGGATATGCAGGTAAGTTTGACCAAGTACAAGCACCAACATTTAATTTAAACGCTGTCTTGCTTGTGGGGGATGCGGCACATGGATTTGAGAGTACGGGGGATCTGATTAACATGGGCATCGCGTCCATTGGATCGTTTTGCGAAATATTCAACAATTCGCCAAGCATTTCCGAAGCTTTGCACGCATATGATGAGACCGTTGGAGATAGCCTTCGTTATTATGCGGATTTTTCATTCCGTAGAAGCAAAGAAAAGATTTCGGCTGAGGTAGCTACCATTGAATTTGCGGCAAGATTAGGCATAACAAGTCGGCATCCGAGTTTGTTTGGCATTTTTGAAGATGATTTTGAAATACGCAAATATATGCAGAAGTACAAGAGAGATTTGCTGAAAGTGAAATTGATGTTTTTTGGCATTCCAATAATGCTTTTACTATTGAAATTATTCTTCCCAAAGCGGAAAAATGCATAAAGACAAAAACAAATCCAACTATTTATGGAGGTAGGTGGGAGTCTGTGTATCCGTGTAATTGCAGAGACGTGGGGTGATGTTGCCCCACATCTCTGCTTGGTGGCGTGCTAAGATGGTTTTATGGTAGTTCCGGAAGTGTGTCGTTGTAAAGCCATTCGTCGAACAGCTTGTCCAATGATTGACCGCTGATTTCTTCGGCAAGCGTGATGAAGTCTTCGGTAGTAACGTTGCTGTGGGCGTACTGGGTGGCGTATGTTTTGATGATTTCGAAGAATGTTTTATCGCCAACGGTGTTTCGCAGGGCGTGCAGGGTAAGGCCACCTCGATAGTAGACAGAGCTGCTAAATAAGTCGTCTGAATGACCTGAGTTGATCACACCGGGTGGGGTGGTGAAATCCTTTTCTGATTCGTAGAGCGTTTGGATATATCCTGCGGCGGCGGCTTCGCCGTCGGTGTGTTCGAGCCAGAGTACTTCGGCGTAGGTGGCGAACCCTTCGTTAAGCCATATTTGATCCCAAGTTTGCGGCGACAGGCTGTTGCCAAACCATTGGTGGGCCAATTCATGCACGACGACAAAATCCCCGACTTCGGCGAGCATGTCTTTGTCGTAAACGGGGCGGGTTTGGGTTTCGAGCGCAAAGCCAAACGGGGCGGCAGGGACAATGCCGCCGGCTTCGTCGTAGGGGTATGGGCCAAAGCGGTCGATGAGCATTGCTAAAATTTCATCCTGGTTAGCGAAGGCGTCGAATAAGCTGACGGGTACGCCTTTTTCGATGTAATTGGAGATGGGAATGCCGGTTTTTGTACCAATTTCGGTGCGAACTTTGTATTGGGCAATGTTGACGGTGGCGAGATAGCTGGCCATCAAATCATCTTCGGTGAAGGTGTAGGTGGTGGTGTCGCCATTGTCCACGGGGTCGGCGGCGGCT
>QQUD01000334.1 GCA_008501785.1 Chloroflexota bacterium | reverse complement strand
GCATTTAACGGCCGTTTCCGACCTCCTCGACGACCCTGTGCCCATGCTCGAACCATTGCGCAATTTGCCCGTCACGCTGCTGCACGGCAATCCCAACACCGCCCACTGGCGGCTGACCCTGTTTGAACAACGGCGGCTCATTGATTGGACCAAAACGGCCGTTGGCCCCAGCATTCTCGATCTCGTCAGCTTTTTAGAGCAGTTTGACCTGATTTACTACGGCAAACACCCATGGCAGGTCGATATACGTGAAACCCGCCCCATGACTGAAGAAACCATGATTGACAGCTACCTGCTGCACATGTCGCGTCTGGTTCCCAATTTTGACGCCCGCGCCTTTCGTTTGGCAATTCCCGCCGCTCGCTGCCTGCATGTGCTCATCAACTGGTTCCCCTACTTTGCCACCTGGGCGGCCGACATGCCCAACAAGTTCACCTGGCAAAAAGTGAATCGCCTCAGTGATGAACAGCTCACCGATTCGATGTTTCAGCCGATGGTGCAGTTTCGGCCTTATTTAACGGCCGTTTTCCAACGCTTCCTCCGCGCCTATCGCAGCCTCTAACCCCTACTCCCCAATCTGGATCGTTTTTGGATCGTTCATTTGGTATGAATGAGCCATTATCTTTGCGTGACGACATAACACTCTGTGTCGCTAACACTCAACAAAGGACACAAATCAAAAGGAAACAAAATGAATCAACCTATACCAACAATCGTGCAGCCTGATGGTGGCAAAATTCTAGAAGCGTTTGGCATCACGTTAACCGTATTAATCAGCGGTGAGCAAAGCGGCGGCAAGCTTGCAGTCATGTCTGAATTGATCCCACCAGACGGCGGCCCGCCCCCCCATGTCCATCACAACGAAGATGAGTTGTTTCTCGTTATTGAGGGGCCAATTAGCTATTTTCTAAACGGCAAATGGATAGAGGTTGGCGCTGGTGGTGCAATTTATCTGCCGAAAGATACGCCCCATACCTATCGCAATACCAGCCCGTCATTCAGCCGCCATTGGGTGCTAACAATGCCTTCAGGCTTCGAGAATTTCTTTGGTCAATGTGCAGCCGAATTCGCCCAATCGACCAGCCCAGACATGGGTCGTATCGTTGAAATTGGTCTGGAAAACGGCATTGAGTTTCTGGCGTAACGACCTGAACCGAGCAGCACACGTATTTAGCATAATGGTGACATAGATGAATAATAAACCCATTTTTTCCACATTCATCTGTGTCTACATTCAGGAGAATAAGTAAACATGAAACGTATTATATTTTTAATCATCGGTATGTTATTTCTAGCGGCTTGTAGTGCAGAGTCGGTTCTTGATGACGGATTATCGAATGCGGTAAGTCTGGGATGGGATGAAGGTGTTGCGGCCGTTTTTGCCGAAGCCAATGTAAACAGCGTCAAATGCGACGTACACCCCTGGATGAATGTGAATCAGGCACAAGCCACCTGCCGTCTGGACGTAGGCAAGGAAGATGCCTTGAAGCTAGGAGCCGATGGTCCTGTTACATTGTACCTCGGCGGCCTGCTAACCGTATCCGACGACAAATTTACATTCGATACCGACAAGCCATTCACCGGTGAGGGCAAAGGGCAAATGCGTATCGCGGCTCCGTTTGGCGAAGGTGACGAAACCCAGATTTTGCAAAATGTTAACGAACTGCCAATTGTCTCGTTAACCGCCCAAATTGACGGTCTGCGCGTACCAGTTGAAATTACGGGCGTGGCCAGCATGGCAGGCGCAAAAGAATTTAACGTGCCTAGTTCGGGTGAAAATCTTATTAGCGCCTTTGAAGTTTCAAATTGTGAGGGGCAAATGATTCCCAATAGCTCACTCGCAAGCATTATCATGATTGGCGAATTAAAAGACGGTCAGCAAGTCATGGGTGGTGGTATTTTAGATACAAATGTAACCACAGAAATGGGTGGCAACCCTGATGGGTTCCAGTGCGACATCAGTGCTAGAGGTGTGGTATTCGAGGTAGAGGTTAACCTGATCACTTGGGGAGGTGATGTCGCCACCGCGAAGATTACGAATAGCGAAACTGGAAGCCCCATCATTTACGGCGTCGTTATCAACCACGAAGAGCAGTAAAGCTTTCTAAATAATAATTGAATTTCCAGTGTTCAGCTAAAAGAACAACACGCTGTGCTGAATATACTCAATAAGGAGCATCATTCGAAATGAAGACTATTTATTTGCTAATAGTGGCGGCACTGTTGCTAGTTGGTTGTGGGTTGAATGAGGCTTCCCAGAACACAACCGCGAGTATTGGCACAGGTAACGAGAAGGGCGACGGAGAGGAAACGGCCGTTCTCCCCACCGGTGAAACCATCCTAACCGCACTCAAAGACATTCAATGTGAGGGAATGACCATTCCAAACAGCTCACAGGTGCAAATCACCTATCGGGTAGAACTGGCAGAAGACGGCTTAAAAATGGGCGGCAGCGGTCCCTATTACCTGTATGGCGGTGGCATTCTGCAAGCAGAAGGCAACAAAAACAGTTTTGATGGTGCTGTTCAATTTGAATGCAGTGGGGTGGAGAAAACGGCCGTTATGCACCTCCAAAAGTCAAAGCAAGAAGAAGCCCACAAATTGCTTGTTGAAAACCTCAATCTAACCGCTCAAATTGATGGCGTTACAACGTCGCTGTCCGACACTTCGATTCGTGGATTAGCCAATATGGAAGCTCAAAATCCAGATTTTCTCCTTGAAGAAGAAGGCATTTACTTTCTCGCCAACTTTCAATGCCAGGGACGCATGATTCCAAACAGCAGTACCGCCAGCATCATATTCACCGGCGAAACGAAAGATGGCCAACAGTTCTTTGGTGGGGGTAATCTGGACACAGGACTGGACCTAAAATCAACCAATAATTTTTCGAAGTTTCAGTGTAGTTTGAAGGGAAACGGCCGTGTTCACATGCTAACTGCCACCGAAGACAAATCGGGGGCCACGCTCACCAATTTAGCCCTGGAAGGATTAGAACTGCGAAGTGCCAATGGACAAAGTTTTCTCATTGAGATCGCTTCTGTCTGTGGATTCAACATCGGAATGCCACCATCATAACTTACTTGATCGATTTCAGATCGTTCTTTTGGTATGAATAAATAAGTAACTCTACTACACGGCAACAAGTCAACAATGTGTCCTTTACTCAAAAATGGAGATTGAACCAAAATGAATAGTTTGTTGTTCCTCATTGTTGCCGCTTTACTGCTCATTGGATGTAGCCTCAATGAAAGCAAAAGGAATGAATAAATGAAGCGTCTATTTTTATTGGTAGTCATCGGATTGCTGTTGGTTGGTTGTGGACTGGCAGACACCGCGCAAGATAATTTATCAAACGCAGCCAGCCTGGTTGTTTACAAGGAAGGGGTTGCGGCCGTTTTTCCTGACCAAGAACCGCTTACGGTTGAAAAAGCGAATCTTCAATGTGCCGGAATATTTGTGCAACGGAAAACCTCTGTAGATGTCACCTTCCGTGTCACGATAGACGACAGCGCTTTAGGCGTGAGTGGCCCGATTTTTGGTGCAGGATCGATTGTACTTGGTGAAAGCGATATGAGAGATTTTGAAGGCCAAGCGTTCACTTGTGAGGGAAGCGGCCAACTGCGTGCTTACAAAACGAATCCTGAAGGGCCAGCAGTCCTTGTTGATTGGCTGCTAGAGCAAAAATTTGATTCTTTCAAAATAGACATTGATGGAGCAACGACGACGCTCACTAATGTGACCATGACTGGTTTAGCGCGTGCGGGGGGTGGGGAAACGGCCGTTCTCACCAACAACGAAAACATCGCTGAGTTAAAATCGTTCCAATGCCAGGGAAAAATGATCCCCAACAGCAGCCAGGCGGCCGTTACATTCACTGCGGAAACGTCCGACGGGCAAACATTTGCGGGCGGGGGCATCCTGGAAACCAGTGAGTTAATAAATATGGGCGCCGATCCGAATGATTTCCAATGCAATATGACCGAAAAAGGGTTTGTTTCCCAAAAATACACAGCGGACTTAGTGCTTGGGTTCAAGGGCACCGATGAAGAACTACAAGCTGCCCAGGGGAACACCGTGCCGATGGTCAACCTCTTTTTCCCATCGTTAAACATACGTCGCGGCGGTCAGGAACAGCAAATTATGTTCGAAACCTTCATGACTGGTACCACAAGCAACTTTAATATTGGCATGCCGCCAACTTAAGATGAGTGAATAGATTCTACAAAGGAAAAGTTGTGTTTTGCATCCCGCTCACTTTTTTAGTGGCGGGATGCATTTGATTTAGAAAAAACGGCCGTTTCCCTCCACCTACCTCTTCACCCGCCCAATTGATGCTCCACCATAAAAACATGTGCTAAAATCTATCCAACACAAAATTTACTATTACGCACAAATTTAGGAGAAGATTTGATGGGTTTCCTCAAAAAACTATTTGGTGGCGAAAAAAAAGAAAAGCCATATGTTGATAAAACAGGTA
>QQUD01000500.1 GCA_008501785.1 Chloroflexota bacterium | reverse complement strand
CTTGTTTGCGTTGGTGGTAGTCGCTGCGATATTTGGCAAATTCAGGGTCTAGAGTGGATAACGGCCGTATCCCCCCATCCACAACCACATCAGGATCAATCGACCGAATCTTGGTGCTCACCCAAAAATCAGCCGCTTCAGCATCGCGCACAATTTTTGTTTTGGGGGAAACTAACGCCAATTGTTTTTGCAAACCATCATCAGCAAATGCGTGCAGTTTTGCCCATACCGGTTCATCTGTTCCCCAAAAGTCAGTTTCCGTAATGGCACCAACTTGCAAGCCAGTGCGCAAGGCTTGGGCTGTCAATTCGTAAATACCAACTTCGTAGAAATTAGCCCAACTGGCATCATCCGCTTTGATGAATGTGACACCCAACCAGCGGGCAGCGTCGATATTGTTCGTGGCAATACGGCCGTTTTTAACCACCAAATGCCGCAAGACCCAGGCAATGTCATCAGCCTTCGCCAGCTGTAACCCTTCACTATCCCGTAAAAAATAATCTAAACGATCTGCACAAAGGCGTGGTGATGGTTGTTCGAGCAGCTGGAAATTCTCTTCAGGCATAAAGTCAGTCCAGTCGTAACCATGCTTGGCTAAAATATCTGGTATATCCGTATCGATTACATAAGACATTTTCATGCGGTCATGGTAACTTTGACCGTCGTGATCATTAAAAACATAATCAATCACATGACTAAAAGCTGTGTGGCTCACATCATGAAGCAGGGCTGCAATTTGCTCCTCAACCGAGGCACCCAATCGCCGCACAACAATCATGGCCCCCATTGAATGGTCAAATCTGGTAATGGCACTTGTGATGCCAATCAACCCACTGATACCATGTTGTAACACACCATGCAGGCGCTTCATTGCCTTAGATGCGATTAAATCAAGCAGAACAGGCTCTGTTATTTGCTCTGAGCCGTAAATAGAATCAAGATATTGCATCATACTCCTTTACTATTTTTTCTTTTCCGATTCTGCACACTCTCGTATTATAATTGAATATGAGATGTGATGGCAGGAAAATAATTTATGAATAAATTTTGGCGTTTCACGTTTACTTTATTAGTTTTCTTTTTGGCGGCTTGCACAACAAATGCGGATGCGACGCCTACGCCTTTCTCGGAGGTTTCAACAGTTGCTAGTCGTGGGAGCAACCCGCTGTTTATGGTTGAAATTTCTGAATTAGCGGCGAACCCTGAGGGGTATGAAGGTAGTTTGTTGGCTGTAAACGGCCGTTATCAACCCATCATTCCCCGTGTGTGCAGCTCAAGCCAATACGATTCTCCATCAACCTGGGGCCTGACCGCTGGCGAATGGATGGCTTACATGAGTGGATATGATGCCCAGTTAAAGTCATTGCTGCCCGTAGAAACCAGCATGGCAGTGACTGGTGTCTGGCGTCAATGGCGAGGTCCTGTTGGCTGTGGCAAAGATGCAGTCATACAAGACATCTGGTACCTTGAAGTGCAAAAAATTGATTCGCCAAACCCCCTCACACAAATCACGTTAACCCCCACGATTCCAGGTGAAACATCAGAAATTGCAGAAGGTGGTGAATCCCCAGGCTCTCAAGAACAACCTGCCCTTTCACCAGCACCATTTTCTGAGGAAGTAACACCCACAAATTCGTCGACAAATCCAGAAAGCCCCGGTTCAACACCAGCATCAAGTCAAGTAACTGCAACAACATTGGCCACCCCTGCCCAGGGTACGCCTTCAGTCATCTCTACACCGACACCAACATCTACGTCAGCAGGTGGCGGTGAAAACGAATCAGCTCTGGAAACGGCCGCTGCCGCCAACACCACAGCCCCCACTTCAACGCCCAACCCATTAATGAGTGCAACCCCCACTTCAAATTCTAGTGGCACCGGAACCTCAAGCACGCCTCGCCCCACTGCAAATTCTAGTGGCACTGGAACCCCAAGCACACCTCGCCCCACATCAATTTCTAGTGGCACTGGAACCCCAAGCACGCCTCAGCCGACTGCAAACCCATTAGCAACTGCAACCCCAATAAGGCCCCCCACAATAGTTCCAAAAGGTCCAATCGATGCAAATGATTTTAGTGAAGTTGCGTTTGCGTTTTTAGGCGCAAATGAAATCCATGAATGGGAATTAGTTGTATTTGAATTAATTGAAGGAGCCACATTTACAGTAAATATCGCAAGTGATCCAGGCATAGACACCATCATTTCTGTCTTAAAAGGTGACACCATCATTATTGATCAACAAAACTTATCATCGCCCGATGAAATAGAAGTTGCCATTTTAGACAATTTGCCAGAAGGCGAGTATCGGATTCAAATAGAAACAGTTGATAACATTCCAGGGGATTATGCGGTTGCCATTCAATCAGATGCCTCATTTTTTTATTCAATGTCCATTAAAGACATCCTTGTAGATGGTGACTCAGTTACATCTACGGTAGAAGAGGAGGATGAAGACTTTTGGTTCTTTTATGCTGAGGAAGGAGATGCTGTAACGATTACTCTTACCCCATTAAATAATTCAGATGAAGATGAACCGGAAATGTATTTGGCCCTTTACAATAATGATTTTAACCCAGATTTACCAATAAAAGATACTGATTTTGGCTCACCTGGTGCAGCTAAGATAATTTCTAATGAAATTATTCCTCAAGATGGTGTCTATATGATTCAAGCTTCAGATGAAGATTACGATGGAAATGATTACGAACTAGCACTCACAATTGAATGAGTTTTGTTTACCATTTTTAGATTTTTCGGCTCTTTGGGAGGGAATTCAAGGGGAGTGGAGGCTTTAGCCGGAACATCTGCCGTGAGAACCGGCTAAAGCCTCCACTCCGAGGCAATATGTGGGTCTTGCCCCATAAAATCCTAAAGAACCGATTTTTCTTATTTATGCCAAGATATGACATTAATGTTCTGTATTAAATGCCAACTTGTTGCAGTCGTTTAGCTGCATTGAACCATATTAACATGGCTACCAGTGCCAGGGAAAAAGCCAGCCCAACTGCACTTACGGCCGTTATCCCCCCCTGAGCAAACACACCCCCTGTGCTAAAACTGCCTGCCCCAGCGGCCAGTGCCACCAGCACTTCACTTGCGCCCTGACCGCGCCCCCGCTCATTTGCCGACAGCGCATCAGAAAGTAATGAAGAGCCAGCTACAAAACAAAAATTCCAACCTAATCCCAATAAAAACAGTGCGACAGCTAAATAAGCAACCGAGGCTGAAAACGGGGTCATCACGCTCGATAAAATCAATATCATCGCGCCCGCAATAATCATGGCAATACGGCCGTATTTGTCAATCAGCCACCCCGTTACACTCGACAACCCAAACATACCCAGCGTATGCGCCATAATCACAAACGAGATTGACTGTGTGCCATGATTGTGATGGTCCATGTGCAGTGGTGTAATGGTCATCAGCAGCACCATCACCAATTGACCAATAACCATAGATGCAACGGCGAGCTGTACCAATGGTTTAGAGAAGATTTGGCGTAACGGCCGTTCTGCAACATTCAAATCCTGGTTCGCATCCTCCTGCGCTACCCTTTGCCCAATCTCCAAAGGATCGGGTCGCATAAATAGATACGTAATCAACAGTGCCAACAAATAAAGCCCAGCGGCAATCAAAAAGGGATCAGTTTCAGCAGGAAAATCAAAACGAGCTGCCAGGTTGCCAGCAGGGTCCACCAATATGGGTCCACCAACAGCACCAACCGTGCCCGCAAAAACGATTAATCCAATCACCTTGGCACGTCTCTCTAGCGAATACACTTCTGCAGCAATATACCTGCTCTGCTCACTAGAACTTCGCCCAAATCCAACAAATAGTGCGCCAAGGCAAAAGCCCCAAAAGGACCCTGCCATAATTGAAGCAACCGCAACCAGAGAGCCAATCACGCTAAACCCATACCCAAGCGTCAATCCGAATCGCCGTCCCCACCGGTCCATTAACCAGCCAATTGGATAAGCAGCAGCAGCCCGACCAATCAATGTTAACGTGCTGGGATACCCTGCGGTGCTATCGTTGCCACTCAAATCGGCCGCAATAATTGGCATCAGCGTAAATGCTGCAATAATTGCCGCCGAAAACAAGCTTTGCGAAACAAAAACTGCAGTCGTAATCCGCTTCTGTGCATCCAAAATAGTTGATTCAATTTTCATCAAAAAATGCCCTCTGTGTTCGTGTTGTGAGGGTAATCATATGCGTTTTATAAAATTCTGGCGATTTTTGGCGCTCTAACCTTCCTCATAGACAGCTATGCTAAGGTACCAGCTATGCAATTAATCAATCTTCTCGTTGTCGCAGATGACCCACTGGCTCGCGCCGGATTGGCTATGCTGCTTGCTAATCATCCAGACTGTCATGTGACGGGGCAACTAAGTGGGGTTGATTTTTTAATGGATGTGCAAGAAGATAACGAATATGCGAAGCATGTAGATGTAATTATTTGGGACCTGGGTTGGGATTTT
>QQUD01000938.1 GCA_008501785.1 Chloroflexota bacterium | reverse complement strand
CCTGGGTTTTTGTTTGGCGAATGACAGCCGTGAGCTTTCCGCCATCCATTTCTGGCATTTGCATATCGAGAATCGCTAAATCACAGACATTTCCTTGCTGAAGATAGTCAAGCGCCTCCTTGCCAGAAGCAAAAGAGTGGGGATACATATGCCAACCGTCGGTTTGCTTTTCTAAAATGAGTCGGTTGGTCTTGTTATCATCGACAATCAACACGTGTTTACCAGTAAGTGAATCAATATCAGGTGCAGTATCTTTTATGGCAGCGCCTTCTACACTCGTCGTAAGAACGGTAAAGAAAAATGTAGACCCTGCCTCAGCCTCGCTTTCAACCCACATCGTACCATTCATCAATTCACTGAGTCGTTTGCTAATCGTCAAACCCAATCCAGTGCCACCAAACTTTCGCGTTACCGATGCATCAACTTGACTAAAGGATTTAAATAAGCGATCTTGGTCTGCTTTTGAAATCCCAATGCCTGTATCTTTTACGGCAAATTGGAGGCAAATACGGCCGTTTTCATCCCCCACCTTCTTCACCCAAACAATCACTTCACCCGAGCTTGTAAATTTCACCGCATTCGACAATAAATTAACAATAATTTGACGTAGTCGCGTCACATCCCCCGTGATAATAGGCGGCACATTTGGCTCCATAAAATAGGCAAGCTCCAGGTTCTTCCCCTGCGCCTTTGTTGCTAATAAATCCAAACACGCTTCAACACATTCTCGAACGTTAAAAGCCTGCTCTTCTAAAACAAGCTTATCGGCTTCTATTTTTGAGAAGTCCAAAATATCATTAATAATATTCAATAATTCATCACCGCTATGTCGGACGGTTTCTACAAAATCCCGCTGTTCCCGAGTTAACGATGTGTCTAACAATAGACCCGTCATGCCAATCACCGCATTCATCGGCGTCCGAATCTCATGACTCATATTCGCCAAAAATTCAGATTTTGTGCGTGTTGCAGCTTCAGCCTGCTCCCTGGCATCTTGTAAAGCATGCTCAACTTCTTTCTGATTGCTGATATCTGTAAGTGTTCCCAGATGGCCAATAATATTGCCTGTTTCGTCTTCCATAGGAACAGTTTGCCCAATGACCCAGACTTCATGGCCATCAGGGTGTTGCAAACGAAATTCCATGATAAATCGGCCATATTCCTGGATCATTTTTTCCCAACCTCGTAAGACATTTCCACGATCATCAGGATGAATAGCATATAGCCAGCCATTCCCCTCAAGACGTTCAAAAGGTTGACCAGCCAGGTTAGACCAAACCTCATTTGCATAAAGCATATTGAAATCAGGATCGGTTTGCGCAATCCCAACCGGCGAAATCTCTGCCAACAGGCGATACCTTTGCTCACTGGTGCGTAACTGTTGTTCAATTTGCTTTCTTTCGTCAATCTCTAGCGCTAATTTCTGGTTAGCATTGGTTAACTCTTGTGTCCGCTCTTTTACTTTCTCTTCGAGTTGGGCTTGATATTCAGCCAGGGCGCGTTCAGCTTCCTTCCGTGCTGTAATTTCTTTAAGGCTTCCTTCATAGTAGAGAATATTGTCATCTGCATCTCTCTCAGCCCGAATCGTCATCTCAACATCAATAATTTTTCCATGCCGCTGACGAAACTGCATTTCAAAGTTGGAAACCACCTCAGCATTATTAAGCATCTTCTGCCATTCACGCCGATCTTCTGGATTGACATAGAAATCAGGTGACTTAGACCCTACTAAATCTCTGCGATCTGAAAATCCTAATAAATGAGCAGCAGAGGGATTGACAGCTTCTATCGTGCCTTCAACTGTGGTACGGAACAATCCAATCGGCATCCCGTCAAATAGTTCACGATACTTCCGTGCGCTATGTTGTAATGCTATCTCCGCTCTTTTCCGCTGCTGAATATTCCTTTGCATAATATGAATAATGGTGGAATAAGAGGCGATAAGCACCGCGACTCCCCAAATCCATAAAGTATACTTCTCATAAAACGATTGTTTCTGATTATAAATAATGCTGTCAGCGGGTAAACTCTCGAGAGAAATGTCGAAACGCTCAAGCTGTTCATAATCAAACATGTAGGTATTTGGACTTTCACGCAGAATCTCAACGTTTGAAACAGGTTCCCCTGACAATATTCGTTGAGCGAGATCTCCCGCTGCTTTTCCCTGAAAATAACCACTGGTTAACTTGCCCCCCACCACCCCTTCATTCATATAAAAATCCCACACTGAATATATAGGAGCAT
The DNA here is from genome assembly GCA_008501785.1 of Chloroflexota bacterium. Next base: position 2,246 of record QQUD01000938.1, on the reverse strand, counting down.
TTGTGTTATTAGCCAGAAATTGCAAACCCTCAACATAGGTATGGAAATTGCCGTTGCGGTCTTGATTAAACAAGAAAAATAACACAGGGTTTTGTGGAGACAGTTGTTGAGCATGTTGAATGAGTTCAGCATCGGATAAATCAGTAACAATCGTATAGGGTATCTTCGAGGGGAAGTCAGCCATAACGTTTTGAAAGTTTTCTAACATGGCCTGGCCGGTGGCTGTCGACCCTGAGATGACAACAATCTCTTCCGCATCTGGATGTTGTGCCAACATAAGCGACAACGTCGCTGCTATATCAGTCTGTTCCACAACCCCAGTAAAGTAAGGGGGAGCATCAGCTAACATTTCGTCGGTAAAGTTGTTGATACCAGAAAAAACAACTGGAACTTCTGGAAATAGAGTGGCATGATGCTCAATCAAAAAGTTGAGAGCATTATTATCACTCACAATGATTAAATCTAATGAGATGGTAGCATACTTTTGTTGATAGAGTTCGAAAAGGGCAGAGCGAACGGCATCGGTATACGGCCGTTTCGTATCCATATACTCTATATAAAATTCCACATCATCATTTGGAAACTCAGAAAGGATGCCTTCTGTAAGCGTATCTGTCCAATCCCACCCTTTGTGATATGAGTGCAAAATAAGAACTTGCTTTTTTGGCTCTTCCCCAAGACTCGATTTAACATTAAATTGGAAAGATAAACTGAGTAACACGATACAAAAGAAAATGATAGCTATCCGACTTTTCTTCTTCATTGATAATCCTATTCAGAAGCCATTCAAATCGTTGTTACTAAATAATATTTGATGGACTGTTGTTTGTGTAACCATTCCCATATCCCCCCCCTTTCATTTTTTATTGGCACTAGTTTGCTTGAGAAACAGACGATTTATAAAGTATATTTTATACTTTGTTCAATTACCATAGGAGAATAAGCATAAGATCTTTTCTATCTCTCAGATTATTGCTAATCATACGCTGTACTTTGCCAGATCACGGTTTTTCAGTAGTCAGGCTGTCATTCCCGCGCAGGCGGGAATCCATCTTCGCACTCGACAAGGATGGATTCCTGCCTGCGCAGGAATGACAATGAAAACACGACTACTGAAAAACCCTGTTTGCCAGATAGATTTAGCTGCAACATCTTTTACATGATGGTATAATCGCCCCAATGAGCAGATGTATTTACATAGGGAAGGAGGACATCTTTTATGACCAATGCATCGCTAAGTATTAGTGTGGAAACTCTTAAACGAGTTGATTTGGTGACGGTAAACGGCCGTATTGACAGCAATAGTGCGCCACAATTTGATCAAGCCTTGAAAGACATTATGGGAGCAGGGCGACATAATATCGTGCTCAACTTGTCTGGCGTGAGCTATATGAGCAGCGCTGGCTTACGTGGCATCGTTTCCGCTTTGCGTGAGTGCAAGAAAAAGAAAGGTGACGTCAGAATTGCCGAGCCGTCAGAACGGGTCAATGAAGTATTATCATTGGCTGGTCTTGACTCTCTCTTTCAACTGTTTGATGATGCAACATCTGCGGTTGGCAGCTTTTAATCGTTAAATAATCACTAGTACTGAAACCAACATCTTTTGACGGATAAAACGTGCGCAAATGGTTTCAGTTTAAGTGTTCCGTTCAGATGTGTTATCCGTCAATCTTTGTTGGTTGGAACACGAGTGGGACACAGATTTCGCAGAAGCTGTTAAATCTGTGTTTTTATTTACCTGGAGTTATTGAATTTAATTTTATGGGCGATCAACACGTCCTTACCGTACCAGGTCGTTACGAACAGATAAGGTCAGTTTGTGACTTTGTAGCTGCTGGTGCCAAACAATCTGGCTTGAAAGAATCTGCCATCTTCCACATTGAATTGGCCTGTGATGAGGCTTGTACCAATATCATCGAACATGGATACGGTGGCGAAGGACAGGGAAACATTATTGTTGGTTGGGTCATGGAAAAAAAACGATTTGTGATCACAATTCGTGATAACGGCCGTCCTTTCAACCCCAACAACGTTCCTGAACCACCCACACCACCCACGCCAGATGATCCAAATTTTTCTAAAGAAGAGATAGTAGATTCGCTTAAAGTTGGTGGTCTCGGCATCCATTTTATGCGCAAACTCATGGATGACGTTCAATTTAATTTTGACGAGAAGACCGGGAACACCTTAGTCATGATCAAAAAGATCAGCTAATAATGAGCATTCAACAACAAGAACTTTCCACC
>QQUD01000147.1 GCA_008501785.1 Chloroflexota bacterium | reverse complement strand
TGCTCAATGATCGGGTCGGGATTATTAATAAGTTATTGATAGATATTGGACTGATAGACAAATCAATCTTGTGGTTAGGTGATAAAGACCTGGCGCTCTATGTCATTGTGATATCCATTGTCTGGAAAACGGTTGGCTTAACAATGGTTTTGCTGCTGGCTGGTATGCAGGGAATCCCCGATGAGCTTTACGAGGCGGCGGAGGTGGATGGAGCCAACAAGATGACCAGAATGCGCTACATTACTTTACCTTTACTGCGGCAAACAATTGCTTTGTCTTTAGTCTTATCGGTTATTGGCTCTTTCCTAGCTTTTGATCAATTTTATATCATGACCCAGGGTGGCCCTCGAAATCAAACCATTACGGCCGTTTACTGGATTTATAATAATTCTTTCACTTACTTCAAAATGGGGTATGGTGCCGCCTTATCCATTGTTTTGCTTTTTATCCTGGCTGTCTTGAGTGTTGTCCAACTATACCTGTTACGAGACGACTCATAATGTTGATAAAAGGAACATTTTTATGAATAACCAAACGAAGTCGTCATTAATCTGGCCCGCCCGAATTTTTGTTTCCACCAATCTAATCTATATTTTTTGTATTATCCTGGCCTTGGGCTTCCTTTTTCCGATTGTCTGGTCGGGACTCAATTCCATCAAGCCACCAGCTGAAGCTGCTGCAGTGCCTCCCACCTATCTGCCAAGCCATTTTAGCTTTGAAAACTATACAAAGCTTAACGATATTGGCGTTGGGCTGCCTAAATATTTTTCAAACAGCGTCATTGTAGCTGCCATTACGGTAGCAGGTACAATCCTTCTCAGTGGGCTGGGGGGATATGGCTTTGCCCGCTTTTCTTTTCGCGGCAAAAATGTGCTGTTTGTAATAATCTTGTCTGCCTTAATGATTCCCTTCCAATCAATTTTAACCCCCTTGTTTCTAATTATGGGCTTTTTAAAGCTACAAAACACCCTATTTGGGTTGGCTTTAGTTTACATTACCTTTCAACTTCCCTTTGGTCTATTTCTCATGCGTAACAGCTTTGAATCCATCCCGCGTGAATTAGAAGAAGCGGCATTACTGGACGGCTGCAGCTCGTTCAGTATGCTCTACCGGGTTATGTTGCCTTTAGTGATGCCGGGCATTATCACCGTAACCATTTATACATTTATCAACTCTTGGAATGAATTTTTGGCAGCCCTGATTTTTATGACGCAGGAAGATAACTTTACGCTGCCAATTTTGCTCTCCAATGTTCAAGCCGGTTTCTTTGGGATCGACTGGGGGGCATTGCAGGCCGGGGTGATGGTGGCCATTATTCCTTGTGTCGTTCTATTTCTGTTGTTACAGCGTTACTACCTGGAGGGTTTGACCAGCGGGGCGGTTAAAGGCTAAGTTTCACCAAACACTATTTATAAAAGAGAGAAATTTATGACTACGATTAACAATCAATCTGTTATTGTCGATACCACAGGTTCTGCGAGCGCCTTGCCTTTGTTGATTCCGTTTGGCCGCACCTGCTGGGAGAAAAGCATATGAATCAGGCAAAAATCCTTCCAGGGTATTGGTATGATCGTCTGGCTGTTAATGCCGAGACAGCGATATTCCATCAATGGGAACAGCTGGAAGCTTCAGGCAGTATTGAGAATTTCCGCATCTTGACCGGTGAAACAGAGGGGTTTCGCGAAGGCTGGTTCTTTGCCGATTCGGATGCCTTCAAATGGCTGGACGCGGCTGCGCGAGTCTACGCCACTCACCCAAGCCCACGTTTGGCTGCCTTGATGGATGATTTCATCACGCTGATCGGCCGTGTGCAAAAAACCGATGGCTACATTTATACCTACAATCAGATTCATTTCCCTGATACACGCTGGGCCAACCTGCAAATCGAGCACGAGTTATACTGCCACGGCCATTTGATCGAGGCTGGCATTTCGCACCATCAGGCTACGGGGCGCAACGACCTGATCGAGATCGCCCAGCGAGCCGCAGACCGGATTGTGGCTGACTTCAAAGGTAAAGGGCCTGTTTATACCCCCGGACATCAGGAGATCGAGATCGCCTTGCTGCGGTTGTATCGGCTAACCGAGCAGGCTGACTATCTGGATACGGCCAGGCAGTTCATTGAGCAGCGCGGTCGCCAACGGGGATTCGGTCTTTCTGTTTTTCGGCAGAATTCCATCGTGGAAAAGAGAAAGGAAGTGGTCAAGAGGCAGCGACAGGCTCACTTGGCTGCCCATCCAGACTTAACTCCATTTCAGGTCCCTGCTGGGAATGAAGCTAAAAAGCCCTGGAACATTACGCTGCGCTATACGCTCAACGCGCTGACAGGCAAATATTTACAGCAGCATGCTCCGGTCCGAGCCCAGACTGTGCCCGTTGGGCATTCGGTTCGGTTTGCTTATCTGGAAACGGCCGTTTCAATGCTAGCCCGCGAGAGTGGAGATTTATCTCTCCTTACTCCGCTTGAGCGCGTTTGGGATCATATGGTTTCCCGGAGGATGTATGTTACGGGTGGCATTGGCTCACTGCCTGCTCTGGAAGGCTTTGGCAATGATTACGAACTCGATCCCGAATTTGCCTATGCTGAAACTTGTGCTGCACTAGCGAGTATGTTTTGGAACTGGGAGATGGTCCAGCTGACCGATAGAGCCCAATACAGTGACCTGTTTGAATGGCAGCTATACAATGCCGCCGGCGTTGGCATGGGAGTTGAAGGAACCTCCTACCTTTACAATAACCCATTGACCTGCAAAGGTGGTGTCACCCGACAGGCGTGGTATGAAGTCCCTTGCTGCCCATCTAATATTTCGCGTACGTGGGCTGACCTCGGCAAGTATCTGTATACAAATGATGAGAAAAATGTCTGGGTACACCAATATGTAAACAGCGAAACAGTGTTTGAGAAATGCGGCAATGTGAACCTCAAAATTGAAACTGGGTTCCCGTGGCAAGGAAATGTCCGAATCGTGGTCACTCCAGGCGAAACTCAGGCATTCAGCTTGCACCTACGCATTCCCTCTTGGACGAAAGACACCTTGTTGCGAATAAACAATGAGGGACATGATTTCCCCACTGCAGACCCGGTAGATAATGAGCAAACCGCCTCAGGCTATGATCCGCGGATCAGTCGCTTCTTCGATATCCAGCGCAATTGGTCGTCTGGCGATCTGGTTGAGATCGATTTCAACATGGACATCCAATTGCGACGCGCCCACCCAAAGGTTAAGGGTCACAAGGGCAAAGTAGCCGTCACAGCCGGTCCACTGGTTTACTGCTTGGAGAGTGTTGACAACTACGAGGTAGATATTTTCAACGTCCAGATCGATCCGACTTCCCTGGCAGAACAGTTCGATTCCGATCTACTTGGTGGAACAAGCGTGATCTCCGCAAAATCTCTGGACTCCACTCCATTGACTTTCATCCCCTATTATCTCTGGGGCAACCGCGGACCGTCGCAGATGACGGTCTGGGTAAGAGCCTAAAGATGGGGCATCGGCGGCAGGGATGGTTGCGAAATAATTCATAGCATGATTTTTTTTAAAGCTTACGTGTTAGTGCTAAGTGCCCATTCGCAAATAAAATATGGAATTGGCGAATGGGCTTAAAGTAGCCGTTCGGTTCCGAAACCCCTATTTTATTTCCGAACGGCTACTAAGATGTTGCCACAAGACGTTTAGCAGTAAAGCAATCTGTTATGAGTATGTTGATATTTTCACTGCGCAGTGCACCCAAGATGGCGTTGAATTTTCGTTTGCCACCGGCTACACCTACCGCACGATCTGCATTGCGCAGCTGTGGCAGCGTCATTGACACAACCCTATGATCGAAAGAAGTTTGAACTGGCTGCCCCATATCATCAAAGAAACGTAGCAAAATATCGCCAACGGCTCCTTTGCCTCGAAGAATATCCAGTTCTTCATTTGAGAAAATATTGCCGCTGTCTGCCAGCAATTCAGACGGCTCGACTGCACCGATGCCGACCAAGGCTAAACTCACTTCATTAAACAAGTTCATTGCATCTTGAATATATTGATCTTCAAGTAAGACTTGCAATGATTGCTCTGAGCCAACGATACCTGGAGCAGATAAAAATGTCGCTGTACCGTTTACAAGTTTCGCAAACCGTGTGGTTAAACGGGCGGCATGGATTTCTGCTGAAGGATTGCCAATCCCACCCAAAACTTGCACAACGCGCACGTCGGGCTTGCGCGGTATTTGGTGCATGGCATCAACCATCGCCAGCAGCGTCGAACTCCAAGATGACAAACCTATGACTTCATTTGGTTTGACTGTTGTTTCAACATAGTAGGCTGCTGCTGCACCAATGTCGCGTAGAATCATCTGTTCATTTTCGTGTACGCAATCCACAATAATGGCATCTCGTAGATTGAATTTTGCAATAATTTCTTCTTCCAGTTCGGAAAAAACGCCTTGTGGCACATTAACCGAGATGCGAACGATTCCCTCTTCTTTTGCCTTTTTAAATAATCGCGAAATGGTTGCTTGAGAGAGTCCGAGCTGTTTTGCAATCTCGGATTGGCGCATGTCGTCTTCATAATACATTCGCGCCACACGTGTCATTAGTCTTAATTCATCAATTCGTGCCATTTTCATTCCTTATAGTTTTGCGCACCTTGGTTGGGGTGATAGCTTCTGTCTGCATTGTAGGAATTATATTCTTTTGCTGAAATATTATCAAACCTTGAATAATTATGCAATTTGCATTGACCAAGCAGTTCTTTTTGTGTAATCTGCACAATATTGAAATAATATTGGACGCTGAATAATTATTCAAGTCTAGATTGTCTATAAGTTGAGAAGATTGAATGAATGAATTAACTGTAGAAACTCTAGAACTCAAATCAATACAATATCGTAGAAAGGTATTGTCTATTATCAAAAAAGCAAAAGCGGGTCATACGGGAGGAAGTCTTTCGGCTGTAGATATATTAAATGTGCTCTACAACCGCATATTGAATGTTTCACCTGAGACTTTTAGCGATGATGACCGAGATCGATATATTCAAAGCAAAGGTCATTCTGTAGAAGCGTTGTATACCGTGTTAGCTGACAAAGGCTTTTATCCAGAAGAAGCATTAGACAGCCTGAATCAATATCAATCTCACTTTATTGGTCATCCAACCCGCAAAGTGAATGGGATAGAGCAAAACACAGGTGCATTGGGTCATGGTCTTCCAATTGCTGTTGGTACTGCGCTGGCTGCGAAAAAAGACGGCCGTTTATACCGTGTCTTCACCTTGTTAGGCGATGGCGAGCTGGAAGAAGGCTCCAACTGGGAAGCCTCCATGGCAGCTGCTCATTATGGACTAGATAATTTAGTTGTCATTGTAGATTACAATAAATTGCAAATTACCGGTCCAGTTGACACTGTCACAGGTGTGACTCATTTGCGTGAAAAATTCACCGCATTTGGATATGCCGTGCGTGAAGTGAACGGCAACGACATACCTGAACTATTAGACATTTTTGACCAGCTCCCCTTTGAGCCAGGAAAACCAAATCTTATTCTTGCGCACACAACCAAAGGGAAGGGGATTAGCTTCATCGAAAATCAGGTCTCTTGGCATCACCATGTTCCAAGCGATGACGAATTTGCCAAAGCAATGCTTGAACTGGATGCGGCTGAACAAGCGTGTGGGAGATAAGTAAGATGGAAGTTGGTAAACCAAATCTGGAAGTATTTGCAGCAACGCTGCTGAGTTTAGCGCAAGAAGATCGTGATATTTTGGTAGTGACGAGTGACTCACGCGGTTCGGGTAAGCTGGTGCCATTTGCAAATGCATTGCCGGATCAAATTGTTGAAGTTGGTATTGCAGAACAAACGTTGGTAGGCGTTTCAGCGGGATTGGCCGCTTCCGGGAAAAAAGTTTTTGGTGTATCACCCGCCTGTTTCTTGACCGCACGGTCGTTGGAGCAAATCAAAAATGATGTCGCCTACTCTGATAACCCTGTCAAGCTGATTGGCATTAGTGCAGGCGTAAGTTATGGCGCACTTGGCTCCACGCATCATTCTTTACATGATTTTGCTGCATTGCAGGCGATCAATAACCTGGACATTGTTGTTCCTGCCGACAATTTTGAAACAGCAGAAGCTATAAAGGCTGCGGTTTCTCACCCTAAGCCCATTTACATCCGGTTTGGCAAGAAACCGATGTTGCATTTACACAATGGGGACACGAGTTTTGAAATTGGCAAAGCGATTACGTTGGCAGAAGGAGATGATGTCACCTTCCTAGCTATTGGCGAACCGACATCTCGTGCGGTGCAAGCCAGCGAATTGTTGATTGAAAAAGGTATTGCTGCTGGCGTAATCAGCATGCATACGCTGAAGCCGTTAGATAAAACGGCCGTCCTATCCGCAGCACGACATTCTCGGGCTATCATTACGGTTGAAGAACACAGTGTTTATGGAGGGCTGGGCAGCACAGTGGCTGCGTTATTAATGGAACATGGCATCTGTTTGCCATTCAAGGCGGTTGCCATTCCTGACGAATACACCGTAACAGGCAGCCAAAGTGAGATTTTTTCCCATTATGGCATCACGCCCGAAGGCTTAGCCAAAACAGCCCAACAACTTTTGAAATAGAAGAGGTAGGTGACGTGAAGAGGATTCTTGCAATTGATCAATCGACATCGGCAACGAAGGCGCTTTTATTTACAGAAACGGGTGAGTTGTTAGACAAAACGGCCGTTTCTCACCAACAGATTTACCCGCAGCCCGGTTGGGTCGAGCATGATGCGAATGAAATATATCGCAATACATTGCAGGCTGTCGCCACGTTGTTACAACGCAACGAGGAGAAGCAAGATAACCTGTTGTGTTTGAGCATCACCAATCAGCGGGAAACGGTTGTTGTTTTTGACAAGGCAACTGGCAAACCACTGCACAACGCCATTGTGTGGCAGTGCCGTCGGGGTGAAGCCATTTGTGCGGAACTGGAAGCCGCCGGGTACGGCGATTTGGTGCAGTCCAAAACTGGATTAAAAATCGACACCTATTTTCCTGCTTCAAAGCTCACCTGGCTGCAAAACAACCATCCAAACATCAAGAAAAAGCTAGAGGCTGGCGAGGCGTTGATTGGTACGATTGATGCTTATTTAGTATACCGGTTGACAAACGGCCGTGCCTTCGCCACAGACCAAACCAATGCATCCCGCACGCTGCTATTTGACATTAACACACTAGGCTGGGATGCAGAGCTATGCCAATTGTTCAGTGTACCACAAGCGGCCTTGCCAGAAGTGCGCGACAGTGATGCCAAGTTTGGTGAAACGGATTTGGATGGGGTGTTGAAACGGCCGTTACCCATCGTCGGCATCATGGGTGATTCCCAGGGAGCGCTGTTTGCCCAACGCTGTTTTGCGCCTGGGAGCGCCAAGGTCACGTTTGGCACGGGATCTTCCGTGATGCTGAATATTGGCAGTGAGGTGGCTTACTCAGACAAGGGGATTGTAACGGCCGTTGCCTGGGTTGTTGATAGTAAGCCTGTTTATGCATTTGAGGGAATCACGAATTTTACGGGAGCCACGATTACCTGGCTTCGTGACCAATTAGGATTAATTGACTCGGTGGAGGAAACGGAGGAACTGGCAATGGCTGTTTCCGACAATGGCGGTGTATACCTCGTTCCGGCCTTTGTCGGTTTGAGCGCCCCCTATTGGCAGCCAAACGCACGCGCCGCCATCGTTGGCTTAACGCCAGCTAGCAACAAAAACCACGTTGTGCGTGCAGCATTGGAAGGAATCGGATTCCGCATTCGAGATGTCCTATCACTCATGGCAACCGAAGCACAAGTAGACTTGCAAACCGTTCACGCAGATGGCGGTGCAGTTAGCAATGGCTTTTTAATGCAATTTGTGGCTGACATGAATCAATTGCAGGTTCATGCGGCCCAAACACCTGAACTGTCAGCCCTAGGAGCCGTCTTCTGCGGTTGTCTTGGCTTAAAGATTTATACATCCCTGGATGATTTGAAGAACCTGCCGTCCGGTTACACTGCGTACAGCGCGTCGATGCCCCCGGACCGTGTTAGTGAGTTGGTTGCAGGCTGGAAAACGGCCGTGCAGCAGGTTTTATGTAGAAGCCAAAATATATTTTGAAACAAGCCAATGGCGCAATTGGCTTCTACTTGAGGCAAATCACAAACATTAGTCTGTCTTTTCTCAATTTACTTTTTGTGATTTGCCTATATCAACCCAATCAAGGATAAGTTTATGAAAATAAAAACGCCCACTATCATCACCACAGCAGCAGTTGTTCTGCTGCTCATTCTCATAGGACGCTACGGTGTTACCGTTGTCAGCATTGAAGAAGCTGAAGAAACAGTTCAAAACGAAGCGTTCGACCCGGTTGCTTATGTAGATGGGATTTGGGACTCGCAGATAATGCCCACATTTAACGATGGGGTTGTGGCGCTTTCTCAAATTCTCTCGGAAATGGAGCCAAATGCTGACGGGACAGCCCCTAAAGAAGCGTTGATTGGTATTGCCAATCAATACGGCCTGATTACGGAAGGTGAGGCACATGTCTATATGGTTCATGGCAGTGGCACAATCACAAGCGTCAATGCCGAAACCAGCCTGGGAACAGCAGAAGTAGAGCTTGATGGCTATGATGGCCCAATCAAAGCGCAGCTCTACATTGGCACCCGCATTCCCAGTGACAACACTTCGGTACGTGACGCGGTTGGGTTCATTTCATTTGGCGATTTCAAAGAGCAAACCGAGTACGGGAAGGCGTCTACGGAAATTAACAAACGCGTTCTTGCCACTGTGCTTAGTGACCTGGATCGGGACAATCTAATTGGCAAAACGGTTTCGTTCAGAGGTGCTTTCACCATCCGCACGTTTAACCTGCTCCAAATCGATGTGTCTGAACTCAACGTCGTACCAGTGGAAATTGAGCTAGGAGGATAATGATGTCTGATCTGACTCCCACGGTTGATGCTGAAACGCCTGCACTGAGCAACGCCGAAGTGGCCGTTTCAAAAGACATCATCCTCACCACCCAAAACATTACCCAGATTTATCCGGGAACGGTAGCCCTGGACGACGTAACATTCCACGTTCGCAAAGGCAAAGTCAATGTCCTTATTGGTGAAAACGGCGCCGGTAAATCTACCTTGATGAAAATATTAGCTGGGGTGCAATCACCTACGAGTGGCACCATTCTGCTCGAAGGTGAGGAAATCAAGCCGCGATCCCCGCTCGAAGCAACCACCTTTGGCATCGGTATGGTGTTTCAGGAATTAAACCTGTGTGACAACTTGAGTGTTGTCGACAATATTTTCCTTGCCCGCGAAACAACTCGACGCGATGGACTAGTTTCACGCCGGGTGCAAAAAGAACGTGCCCGCGAGCTGTTAAACAAACTTGAGCAAAAAATCGATCCCGATGAGTTGGTTAGCAATTTGCGGATTGGCGAACAGCAGATTGTTGAAATTGCGAAGGCTTTGGCTCAGGATGTAAGCATCCTGATTATGGATGAGCCAACCTCTGCACTAAGCGCTGCTGAAGTGGAAGTATTGTTTCGCGTTATTCGGGACCTAACATCACGCGGCGTTGCCATCATCTACATTTCACACAAGTTGGAAGAACTGATGCAAATCGGTGATTACGTAACTATTTTGCGCGATGGGTTCAAGGTTGCCGAAGATGAAATCAAAAACGTAGACATCACCTGGATGATTGAGAACATGGTGGGACGCAATCCCGCCACATTATTCACACGTCAAGAACGTGAACTAGGGGATGTGCTGCTCAAAGCAGAAGAGTTGACCTTACCACGAGCAGGTGGTGGGTATCTGCTGGATCACGTTTCATTTGAACTTCGGCAGGGCGAGGTACTCGGCTTTTACGGATTAATGGGAGCCGGACGCTCCGATTTGTTGGAATGCCTCACGGGGGCACGTCCACAGGCAACCGGCAACGTTTGGCTGGATGGGGAGCCAGTGGCCGCAACAACCGTTTCCGGTCGCATTCAGTCTGGCTTTGTCCTTGTCCCCGAAGACCGGCAGCGGGATGGCATTGTGCCCACGCTCTCGGTAAGGGACAACATGCTGCTTGCCAGCCTGAAAAAATATCTCAAAGGTCTATTCCTCGCATCTTCAGAAGAAAAGACCGCCACCGATTCACAAATCAAAAATCTATCCATCCGCGTTGCTAGTTCGCAGCAGCCAATTACGGCGCTCAGTGGCGGCAACCAGCAAAAGGTAGTGGTGGCCAAAGGGTTACTCACACATCCCAAAGTGCTGCTGCTGGACGAGCCAACACGCGGGATTGATGTTGGCGCGAAATCAGAAATTTCCGAAATCATCAATCAACTAGCAGAACAGAAATATGGCGTGATTTTTGTTTCTTCGGAGTTGAAGGAAATTTTGGCAATGTCTGACCGCATTCTGGTTATGTCGAAGGGAAAAATAACAGGGGAATTTATGCATCAAGAGGCTACTGAGGAAAAACTGGTCGCTGCTTCAGCCATTGGCCACGGCCCAACAAATGGAGGCAATCAAAATGACTAACGCTACACCGTCGCAAATGAACACAAGGCGCAACATTACTAAAACCGATATACAACAATTTCTATTACGTGGCCGGGCTTTTATTGCTTTGATTTTGGTAACGGCCGTTTTCTCACTCCTATCGCCGCAATTTCTGACCACAGCGAACCTGGTCATCATGTCCAAGCACGTAGCCATCAATGCACTGTTAGCAATTGGCATGACCTTCGTCATCCTCACGGCAGGCATTGATCTCTCTGTTGGCTCCATTGTGGGCATGACCGCTATGATCGCGGGAGGCCTGATCAACGAAGGTATCATCCTACCCCGGTTTGGTATCATCATCTACCCACACACCTGGACAATTTTGCTAATCTCTCTCGTAATAGGAACCCTCGCCGGAGCCATCAGCGGTTATATCATCACCCGTTTTAATGTGGCTCCATTTATTGCCACCCTAGGTATGTTGTATGCAGCGCGTGGTATTGCAGGCCTGCGGAACAACGGCTACACCTTTCCCAATTTGGTTGGCCGTCCCGAATATGGCAACACAGGTTTTGAACTTCTAGGTGCGGGTGAGCTTCTGGGAGTCAACTACTCCATTTGGCTCATGCTAATCCTCACGCTTTTGGCGCACATCATCACCAAACGCACACCATTTGGCAAACATGTTTATGCCATCGGTGGCAACGAACGCGCTGCCGAACTTTCGGGCGTACGCGTGGCCCGCACCAAAATCATCGTCTACAGCATCAGCGGATTCTGTTCGGCATTGGTTGGCTTAATTATCGCGTCGCAATTAGTAGCTGCCCATCCTCTGACAGGCGACACGTTCGAATTGAATGCCATTGCTGCAGTAGTTCTGGGCGGTACTTCCCTGGCTGGTGGCCGTGGCAGCATGGGCGGAACCTTGATTGGCGCTTTCGTCATCGGCGTCTTGAACGATGGTCTGGTAATGATGGGCGTTTCCTCGTTCTGGCAGCAGGTTATTAAAGGTGCTGTCATTGTTTTGGCGGTCATCATCGATCAGGTTCAGGCGCGCATGCAGGAACGGATCGCACTGCAAAAACAACAAGAAATTCAATAATCGCGAAATAGCTAGAAACCGGGTTTTTCTGGTGACACAGAGCATTTATATGCACAAACCCGGTTTCCTTAGAGAAAAATGCCCGAGGGCAAGTCGCTCGGAAAGGAGTTTATATCGGATAAAGAATTAAGAAAAGCGTAATTTTACAGGTCATTCCTGCGAAGACAGGAATCCACGAAATGGATACCCACGAAGGTGGGTATGACTTTCGGGAGATACCTGTATGATGTCTATTTGTGCAAATATTTACACAACCAATTATTAGGAGAAGAACATGTCTATTAAAAAGTTTGTCGTTTTTCTAAGTCTGTTTGTTATCTTGGGTATGCTTCTTGGTGCATGTGGATCAGCCCCAGTAGAAGAAGCACCCGCAGCAGAAGAAGCTGCACCTTCTGAGGAAGAAGCGCCAGCAGCTGAGGAAGAGGCACCTGCGGCTGCTGAAGCAGGTGGTTTGATTTGTGTGATCGTCCCTGGTGTTGAAAATCCATTCTTTGGTACGATGCAGGTAATGGCAGCCGCTAAAGCAGAAGAACTTGGTTATGAAACCCTAAAACTTGTCCATGATGACGATGCCAACAAGCAGCTAGAACTGTTCGAGAGCTGCATTGGTCAGGGTGCTGTCGCCATCATTTTGGATAACGCTGGTGCAGATGCCAGTATTGCCGCTGTACAAAAAGCAGCTGATGCGGGTATTCCTTCCTTCCTGGTGGATCGTGAGATCAACGAAGAAGGCGTGGCCGTTTCCCAAATCGTTTCCAATAACTACCAGGGTGCAACCATTTTGGCTGAAGAATTTGCACGCTTGATGGGTGAAGAAGGACCCTATATCGAATTGACGGGTCGTGACACTGACACCAATGCTCATGTGCGTTCGCAAGGCTACCATGATGTTCTGGATGCAATCCCTGGCATGGAAATGGTTGCTCAACAAACAGCTAACTGGAGTCAGACTGAAGCCTTCGACGTGATGGAAAGCTTGCTCCAGGCTAATCCCGATGTGAAAGGCGTGATCGCTGGTAACGATACGATGGCGCTTGGCGCTCAAGCAGCATTGGATGCTGCTGGCATGAGTGACGTGATTGTAGCGGGCTTTGACGGCTCTGATGATGTAAATGAATCCATGCTCGCTGGCAAGATTGACGCAGGTGCTTTGCAACCTGTTGCTGAAATGGCAATCCAGGCTGCAATCCAGGCAGATGAATACATCCGCACCGGCAGCACCGGCAGACCGGAAAAGCAATCCATCGATATGGTTTTGCTTACCCCAGAAAATGCTTGCCAATACCAAAGCTTTGCGCCTACCGGCTCTACAGACCCTTGCGTGGTTGCAGAAGCTGAATCTGCAATGGCTGAAGCAGGTGGTTTGGTCTGTGTAATCGTCCCTGGTGTAGAAAATCCATTTTTCGGCACAATGCAGGAAATTGCAGCAGCAAAAGCAGAAGAACTTGGTTATGAGACCCTTAAACTGGTTCATGATGATGATGCTAACAAGCAGTTGGAACTGTTTGAGAGCTGTATAGGCCAAGGTGCCGTTGCTATCATTCTGGATAACGCTGGTGCAGATGCCAGTATTGCCGCTGTACAAAAAGCAGCCGACGCGGGTATTCCTTCCTTCCTGGTGGATCGTGAGATCAACGAAGAAGGCGTAGCCGTTTCCCAAATCGTTTCCAACAACTACCAGGGTGCAACTATCTTAGCTGAAGAATTTGCGCGGTTGATGGGCGAAGAAGGGACCTACATCGAATTGACAGGTCGTGACACAGACACCAATGCTCACGTCCGTTCACAAGGCTACCATGATGTTTTGGATGCTATACCAGGCATGGAAATGGTGGCACAACAGACGGCTAACTGGAGCCAAACTGAAGCTTTCGATGTAATGGAAAGCTTGCTCCAGGCCAATCCTGATATTAAAGGCGTAATTTGTGGTAACGATACGATGGCATTGGGTGCTCAAGCCGCATTGGATGCAGCTGGCATGGGCGATGTGTTTGTGGTTGGTTTTGACGGCTCTGACGATGTGAATGAATCTATCCTTGATGGCAAGATCGACGCAGGTGCATTGCAACCTGTTGCTGAAATGGCTATCCAGGCTGCAATCCAGGCAGACGAATACATCCGCACCGGCAGCACTGGCAGACCGGAAAAGCAATCCATTGATATGGTTTTGCTTACCCCAGAAAATGCCTGTCAGTACACTTTGTTTGCCCCGAACGGCGAAACTAGTTGTCCGTAGTTAGATTGTATTAGTGTAAGTTAATGAAGCCCGACATCTACGCAAACTGCTTTCAAGATGTCGGGCTTTTTTGACCGAAATGGCTGACGACGGAATAAATTACAGAGTTGCATCGTCAGCAGGGATATGGAGGCTTTTTATGGCTGCAGTACCATCTAATATGCTCCCTCTCGGAACAGTTGCACCAGAATTCGAGCTGCTAGAAACTGCGTCAGGTAAACTGTTAAGGTTAATGTCGCTGAAATCGAATGTCGCAACGGTAATCATGTTTATCTGTAACCATTGCCCCTATGTGAAACATGTAAATAAAGGTCTGGTAGATTTGGCATTTACATATCAAAAGCAAGGAGTTGCTTTTGTTGCGATTAGCTCGAATGATATCGAAGCGTATCCGGCTGATTCACCAGAAAGAATGAAGGATGTGGCCGTTGAACAAGGTTATCCTTTTCCTTATTTGTATGATGAAGATCAGTCGGTGGCAAAAGCGTATCAAGCAGCTTGTACGCCTGATTTTTACATTTTTGATGCCGACATGAAGCTGGTGTACCGTGGACAGTTGGACAGCTCTCGTCCGCGTAACGATATACCGGTAACTGGTGAAGATGTGCGGGCAGCGCTGGATGCTTTATTGGCAGGTCAACCCATTTCAAAAGAACAACGGCCGAGTTTGGGCTGCAATATTAAATGGAAGGAATCATGAAGAAGGTAGGAATTATCAATCAACCGATTGCTGCTGTTGTTGGTGGTCTGGGTCATACAGATATGATTACAATTGCGGATGCAGGCTTGCCGATTCCGGCAGCGGCGCAGCGCATCGATTTGGCTTTGACACGAGGTATCCCCTCGTTTTTGGAAACGCTGCAAGTGGTTTTATCGGAATTGTTTGTGGAGAAGGCGATTGTAGCGGAGGAATTGAAGTCGGTCAGTCCAAAAATGTATGAAACATTGGTTGAGGTGTTGGGTAAAACGCCGATTGAGTTTATGCCGCATGAGGATTTTAAGCGGGAAACGGCCGTTTCCCGCGCCATCATTCGCACAGGAGAATTCACCCCGTATGCCAATGTCATTTTAGTAACCGGGGCGTGGGGATTTGACTTGGATGACTAAAAAATGATGCAGTCCTATTTTGATTGCATCATCAATTGAATGGAGGTGAGCGATGCCGCATATCGTTGTGGTTGGTAGTTTAAACATGGATCTAGTTGATAATTTATTTGAACAAGGAGTTTTCTCATGACGACATTTGGCGTTATTGTGACAAATCGCAATTTTTTTGCAGACCATCTGGTGGAAAACGGCCGAAACAAAATCTTAGACCGGCTGCATGCATTAGGTCACCAAACAATCATCGTTGACGAAGAAACGACGCCTCTGGGCGCGGTGGAAACATGGAGCGATTCAAAAAAATGTGGCGAGCTGTTCCGCCGACATCAAGATGAAATCGATGGCATCATCGTATCGCTACCCAATTTTGGTAACGAACAAGGCGTAGCCGATGCCATTCGCGAATCACGACTGAATGTGCCAGTTCTTGTCCATGCCTTCCCCGACAGCACCGACATGCTAACAGCAGCAGGTCGCCGGGACGCATTTTGTGGCAAATTGTCTGTTACCAACAATTTATATCAGTACGAAATTCCATTTAGCGTTACCCAATCCCATACGCTCGACGTCGATTCTGATGAATTCGTGGCCGAGAGCAACAAGTTTGCAGCCATTTGTCGTACCGTCAAAGGGTTAACAAACGCTCGCATCGGTGCCATTGGTGCACGCCCCGGCGCATTTAAGACGGTGCGGTACAGTGAAAAGTTATTTGAATCAGTGGGCATGAGTGTGCAAACACTCGACTTGTCAGATGTGTTTGGCTGGGTGCGGCGGTTGGAAGATGGTGATACCAAAGTAACGGCCGAAATTGATCGCATCAAGAGCTATGCAGCTTACGACAAAGTGCCAGCAGCATCCTTAACCAAAATCGCCAAACTGGCCGTCACCATTCGCGGCTGGATGGCAGACAACGACATTACCTCAACTGCCATTCAATGTTGGGAATCGCTGCAAATGAATTATGGGGTCAACGTCTGCACGCTGATGAGCATGATGAGCGATGATTTGATGCCTAGCGCCTGCGAAACAGACATCGCCGGTACCGTATCAATGTACGCTCTGACGCTTGCCAGTAACAACCCTTCTGCATTGGTAGATTGGAACAATAACTACGACAATGATCCCAACAAGTGTATTTACTTCCACTGCGGAAACTGGGCTAAAAGTCTGGTTCAAGATATTCGCATTAGCACAGCTGAGGTTTTGGGAACCACACTTGGCCCAGAAAACACGTGGGGTGCCACAGATGGTCGTACTCCTGCCGGTCCACTGACGTACGCTCGCATCGACACGGATGACCGCAAAGGATTAATCAAAGCCTATTTTGGCGAGGGTAAAACAACAAATGATCCATTGTCTCGCATTCCTGGTAACAGTGCCGTGGTAGAAGTGGCTGACTTGCAGGGTTTAATGCGATATGTGTGCAAAAATGGTTTTGCGCATCACTGTGCCATGACTGACGCATTTGTAGCAGGTGTGTTAGAAGAATCGCTGGATTACTACTTGGGTTGGGATGTGTATAACCACCCGAATTAAAACGAATGAGGCGTACTCTCACAGGTCTTTTTTGACCTGATTGACGAGATGACGTGGAATAACCTCGGTGGCTGTAAACGGCCGTATCTCCACGTCTTTTCGCATTATTTGGTCGAAAATTTTGGCGAGTTGAGCAAAAGACATTAACTATAAATGGAGATTGATAAGATGATCAGCAGCATAAACGATTGTGCAATTTTAAATAATGGCGTGAAAATGCCTTGGTTGGGATTTGGCGTTTTTCAGATTGATGATGGCCCAAAAGTGGAGCAGGCTGTACTGTCGGCATTCGAAGTTGGCTATCGCAGTATTGATACAGCGACCATCTATAAAAATGAACGCAGTGTCGGTAAAGCGATCCGTGAAAGTGGCATCCCGCGTGAGGACATTTTCTTAACCACAAAGGTATGGAATAGTGATCAACGCGCTAAGCGAACGATGGCAGCTTTTGAAGAAAGCCTGGAACGCTTGGACACAGAATATGTGGATTTATATCTCGTTCATTGGCCCGTGGAGGGATGTTATAAAGAGACGTGGCAGGTAATGGAAGAGATTTATGAAAACGGCCGTGCTAAGGCGATTGGCGTGAGTAATTTCCAAATACACCATCTTGAAGATATTTTAAATGATGCTCAAGTTGTTCCCGCAGTGAATCAAATAGAGTTCCATCCGTTTCTTGTTCAACCTGATTTATTGAGCTTTTGTCAAACGAACAAAATTCAGGTGGAAGCCTGGAGTCCGTTAATGCAGGGTCAGATTGTCAACGATCCAACTGTAAAAAAGCTGGCAGAAAAATACCACAAGACCCCGGCACAGATTGCTCTGCGCTGGAATTTGCAGCATGAAGTGGTTACGATTCCAAAGTCAGCCCGCCCAAAGCGAATTGGTGAAAATGCTCAGATTTTTGATTTTGAACTTTCGCAGGCAGACATTGATCTATTAGATGCACTTGATGAAGGAAAACGTACTGGCCCAGACCCGAATAATTTCAATTTTTGATGCATGATCTGACTGACTAACAAATCTCAGATTTCATGGAAGATAACGCATAGAGGAGTGACGGGTGTGGTTTATGCTTGTGTATAATATTAATTTTGAAGCTGTTTACAAGACATATTGATACTCCCGTTTCAACTTTTCCTCCACAATCTTCGCAGCTGTATAATGCCCCCAGATTTTTAGACACGTGAACTACGAATTTTTGAAATTACATGTCTTTAGTCAGAACGGCCGTCGGCTCCCATGAGAGCGTGTTGCAAAATA
>QQUD01000929.1 GCA_008501785.1 Chloroflexota bacterium | reverse complement strand
ATCTTGCTATATGACACAACCCGTCCCCCGCCAAACACGCCGCCGCTATCGACAACGAACGCCGCTGATGCTCCTGGCGGCGCTGGCTCTGCTGGCCGGACTGTGGGCGGGGCTGCTGCGTCTGGGCTGGCAGCTACCGCCGCTTTCGCTGCGACTGCCAGCCCAGCATGGGCCACTGATGGTTTCTGGCTTTTTAGGCACGCTGATTAGCTTGGAGCGAGCAGTGGCCTTGAGTCAAAATCAAAACGGCCGTCGACTTTACTATCTATCGCCGCTGCTGGCTGGATTAGGAGCAGTGACGCTCTTTTTAACCTTGCCAACGGCCGTTCCCCGTGGCTTGAGTACGCTGGGCGCGTTGGGGCTGACGCTCATCTTTGTCATTATCTACCGTTTGCAGTCCACAATCGACCATGCCGTTATGGGTATTGGGGCGCTGTTGTGGCTGGTGGGCAACGGTTTATGGTTGGCCGGGTGGCCTGTTTTTCAGGTTGTGCCGTGGTGGGCAGGCTTCCTCGTGCTCACCATCGCTGGTGAACGGTTGGAGTTAACACGGGTACTGATGTTGAAACAAAAGACCCGTACCATCTTTTTGAGTGTTGTCGCTGTTTTTCTGACTGGACTGCTGGTTTCATTGTTTGCATTCGATGCCGGGCTACGGCTGGTCGGATTGGCACTGATTGCTTTAGGCGCGTGGTTACTGCGCTATGATATTGCGCGCCGCACCATCCGGCAAAAGGGATTGACCCGTTTTATTGCTGCCTGCCTGCTGCCGGGCTACATCTGGTTAATTGTTGGCGGTGCTATTTGGCTGCTGGTTGGTGGGCAATATGTGGCTGGCCCGTTGTATGATGCAATGC
The DNA here is from genome assembly GCA_008501785.1 of Chloroflexota bacterium. The sequence continues at coordinate 3,648 of QQUD01000929.1, read as the reverse complement.
TGCACACCATATTCCTCGGATTTGTCTTTTCCATGATTTTTGGTCATGCGCCGGTAATTGTTCCTGCTGTGTTAGGTGTCCAGGTGCCATATTCGCCGCTTTTTTACGTCCACTTGGTACTGCTTCACCTCTCGTTAATATTGCGTGTAGCGGGCGATTTGCTGTTAGAGATGCCTGTGCGGCGTTGGGGTGGGTTATTAAACGAGGTAGCGGTTTTGTTGTTTTTGTTGGTAACGGCCGTTACCATCCGGTATGGTAAAAAGAAATAACAAACAAGGAAAACGATTATGCCCCCTTTGACACGTTGGTATATCAAATCGGCACTCGTCTATCTGGCAGTTGCTTTATTGCTGGCTGTCGTTTTGGCATTGCCAAATGCTATCAACCTACCAGCTTTCGTTCGTTATCTGAACCCCGCTTATTTTCATCTCTTCCTTGTAGGGTGGGTGACACAAATGATCTTCGGTGTTATCTACTGGATGTTTCCTATCATTACCCGAGCACGACCTCGTGGCAACGAGCGATTCGGCTGGGCCAGTTACCTACTATTAAACATGGGATTGCTGCTGCGTGTAGTGGGCGAGCCTTTGACCAGTACGCGCCCAGAAGCCGGGTTTGGCTGGCTGTTAGCCGTTTCTGCATGGCTGCAATGGGTGGCGGCCGTTATCTTTATCACGCAGGCCTGGCCGCGAGTCAAAGAGCGGTATCGCGGAGAGTAAAATGCCTCGCCTAAGTCAATGGATGATTCGTGCTGCTTTTATTTACCTTTTATTAGGTGTTACTTTTGGTGCATTGTTGTTAACACACAAAGGCATCCCGTTACATCCATCCTTGTGGGGGTGGCTGCCAGCCCATATCGAGTTTTTGTTGATGGGTTGGATCGTGCAGATTACGATGGGGGTTGCCTTCTGGATTTTGCCTCGCTACTGGAAAAAGCCACGCCGACCGAAAGCAATCTACGCCCAAATCGCTTTTGTCCTCCTCAATTTAGGTATCTGGCTGGTCGTGGCTGGAACAACCTTCCGTGCGGGGCAATGGGTCTTGTGGGCTGGGCGTACCGTCGAAGTTGGTGCGATTGCTTTCTTTGCTCTTCATGCCTGGAAACGCATTGTTTCTAGAGAGGGTGCATAACTTTCAGACCGGTACGCTATCACAAAATTCAGCCTGTTAAGGCCAGGCGGTAATTGGGAAAAGGGGGAGATAGGCATATGAAGTTCTTTTAAGGTGCAAGAACGGGAGTCTTTGTATTGATTTTACTTTTGTTTATAAGCTAGAAAGGGAATAATCTGTACCAGGCTAGGCAGGACATATTCGGTTGCAACAGATAAGCTTGGCTAATTCGAGAGCTTTTCTGTATCCGGGGTTTGACTAGGATTGGAACAGAAAACGGGGTTTTGGGAGCAAAAGGACGAAAATGTACGCTAAGGACAAGATAGGGAGCCAGTTCTTGCGCTGCGGATAATATTCATTATCAGATGTTCATTGCGACTGGGCTTCTGATAATGCGAAAAATAGGCTATACTTACTGGGCATTTTAACTTCTGATAACAGGAAGTGCCCCATGAAATTATCACCTACCTCTCCGCTTTTCCCCATTTTTACTGACTACGACATCTGGCTGAGCAAGCAACCGCTCTCGGTACATACCCGGCGTGCTTACCGCACTCAAGTACGACAATTTTGTGTTTATGGGGTATGGGTAACAAACGCGCCATATGGACTAGCGGGGGCATTTGAACAGAATGTTACGGTTTCAACCTGTAAAACACAGTCGATATGCTACGATTTGCCAGTTTTTTTGCGTAAACCCCTCGTCCGAATGTAGTAACTGAGACTTTTCGGCGTACCATATCCCAAATGAGCCGCAACAATTCGGGTTTGAGGAATGCCTAACAATAACAGTTCTTGAATCCGTTCCTTATCTTTGTCGTACATGCTCGATTGAATTGTACCTTTGGGCTTCCCCAAGGTAACACCTTGTGCTTTTCTCGTTGCCAATGCCTCTTTTGTCCGGATCGAAATAAAGTCTCGTTCAATTTCCGCAAACAGCGCCAAAAAGGTAACCATAATTTTTGAGGTAATGTCCTGTGAGTCTTCACCCAGACGCAGTTTCTGCTTAATGATGAATACGGCAACGCCATAAGCAACGAGTTGGTTAATAAGGAGAATGACTTCGCCTGTGCTACGACCCAACCGACTGAGTTCGGTGACGAACAGTCTGTCCCCAGGTTTCAATTGTTCCTGCAATTCTTCAATGCGGCGTTGTCGGCTACTTTGTCTGGAGGAACTTGTAACCTCAATAAAGGCATCAATCTGCATCTCTTCACGGTGAGCAAACTCTAAAATCTCATGCCGTTGGTTTTTGACATCTTGAGTCATTGTGGAAGCGCGAATATACGCGATGGTTTTCATAATCTCAAAATAACCTCGTTTTCCCCGTAATTGGTGGATAATTAGGGCAAAGATATAATAGGTTATCATGAGATTGTCAGAACATCAATAATGATCGTTTTCTATGCCTGCAATTCGGGTTAATTGGTTATTCCCATGACTGCCAAAGAGAAGTTCCTGTCCAACAAAAAACGCTACCAACCAATCACTTTACCAGAAGAATTTTCTGATGAGGAAATGGTCAGGGACTGGACATTGTTAGCCGATGACCTGGCAGAGATCATTCAACGCCGCAAGTATCGGAAAGAATATCGGCTTTTCATTGCTATCCAGCTATGCGCTGTCCGTCTATACGGCCGTTTCCTGAATCCGGTGAATGACCTGTCACCACGTATCCTTTCATATTTGAACACCCAGTTAGATTTACCACCGGCACTGACAGTGCGGGTTCCCAAGAGAAGAGCCACAGTTGCCGATTATCAGAAACATATTTTGGCTCATTTGGGATTTCAGAGATTCAGTGACCCTGTTCAGCAACAGTTAGAAAGCTGGCTGGAAGAAAAAGCCCAACAAGGTGTATTGCCCAATGACCTCTTTCAGCAGGCGGAAGGATATTTGTTGAATCACCGAATCCTCATACCCGGCACGACAGTGCTGGAGCGGCTGGTTATTCACATATGTTCCCGTGTTCACGAGCAATTGTTTGAGTCTATTTATCATCGGCTCTCCACCGATTTACGAAAAGCGATTGACCAGTTACTGACGGCATCTGATGGTGAACGGCAAGCAACCTTTTCTCAATTGAAGGCATATCCGCCAGAAGCCAAAATATCATCCTTGCGTGCTTATCTACAACGGTATCAAGCCTTAATGGAAACTGGCATTGATGATGTTGCCACCCAATTGGCTGAACCGGCATTCCAGGATTACTTGTTCCGGTTAACCAAAAAGTACAATGCCAAAGAGATGAAGCGTTTTCATAAGCATAAGCAGTACGCCATGATGATCTGTTTCCTGTTGGAAACCCGCAAAAACCTTTTGGATTATCTGGTCGAAATGCATGATCAATATATGACAAAAATCGCACGGGAGTCCAAAAACAAATATGAAAAACAGCATCGAGCTTTGCGCAAACGCCAAAAACGAGCAGTCGATATTGTCCTGAAAACAACAGATATACTGTTAGATTGGCCAGAAGATGAGCCGCTTCTAAAATCCAATCTCTGGCAACAGGTAAATGAAGCGGAACTGCGTACT
>QQUD01000823.1 GCA_008501785.1 Chloroflexota bacterium | reverse complement strand
AATTTTCTTGTTGCTCTTGGGCAAAACGGCCGTTTTCGTCCCAATGACACTTAATCACCATTTTACTCGCAGTCCAAAATAAACGATAGAAAAACGCAAACTAACTATTCTGCTTTAAGTTAAAAGGTAATCGTTCAGGTGCGACGCACTTTTCCCAGAGTAATGCGCCACAACAATGTCTTTTGCAAGTGCGTCGCACCTTTGGGACTGAACGCTTACTGATTTCAAAAGTGTCTCAGTTTTCTCTACAGATACTGCAGGTAGAATTGATCTAGCCTGCAGACGTACAACAAGTGACCTAACGTGGAATGAATGGCAGCTTGTCGTTCCTGGGGCAGATTATGCCATAACTTGCCCCGACCAGATTCACTCTGTAGACTGCTCCGTACCACTTGAGCAACGACCAATAGAATATGATTTGCGCTGGGATGAGCAATGCGTACCCTAAAATCATCTTTATGATTGCAGGTCATTTCCAAATAGTGAGACCATATTTTTTCTTCCAAAAGAAAAGAAGCAATTAAAATGACGAAACATATGATGAGTCTACATGCAACGGCCGTTTCCACCCCACCGTTGCAAGACCTAGATCAGCTACAGAAAGGGGAGCTATTTGAGCTAACCTGGGCGTTTTGAAATGGTGGGGCTGCGATGTGGGCGGGGTTGAGCCATTTAATGAATCATAGGCTGATTTATATTCAATAGGAGAAACATGAGTACACAGACACGCATTGACCAAGCAGAGTCGGGCGAATTTAAGGCCCCTAGTGTAGATTTAGACAGCGTTGCCCCTGGAACAACGTTTCAGGCAACGTGGCGGTTCAAAAATACGGGGACAACAACCTGGAATAAGAATTACCAGTTTGTTTACACACTGAACGCACACGCGGAAACGACGAAGGCGTCGCGCTCGCCGTTGGACAGCCAATCTGCTTTGTCACTTAGCCAAATAGGTGATGCCGTGCCGGTTAAACCAGGCGAGATCGTGACGCTGACGCTGCGCTTCAGTGCGCCCAGCGCGGCGGGCACCTATGCCACCAACTGGCAGCTACAATCGCCCGACGGCCAACGCTTTGGCCCGGTGCGCTGGATGCGGCTGGTGGTACCAGAAGCGGCAGGTGGATCACTGGCTTATCAGAGTGTTACGTTTAGCAACAGCGTGCAGAACTATCACAATATGCAGCCGGGACATCAGTTTGCAGCTAAGTGGACACTGAAAAATACGGGAACGGCCGTTTGGACCGGCGATTTCCAGGTGGCGTACTTGAATACGGCCGTTTCTGACACCCAAAATCGCACGCTGGATCAAATGGGCGCACCTGCGGTAACCTCCCTGCGCGCCTTGACCGGTCGAGATCGCGTACAGCCTGGTGAAACCGTCGATGTCACTATGCCGTTGACTGCCCCTACGCATGTCGGGGCTTATGCTTTTCATTGGCAGCTGCGTGATGCCAAAGGCACACCGTTTGGCAATACACGCTGGCTCATCTTAGGGGTTAGTGGTGATATGGTAACGGCCGTTTCTCCACCAACCCCATCTGACCAAAAAGTAAAATTTGGCATGAATGTGAACATCAACGACGGGCATCCAATGGATGCAGAGCGAATGAATGGGCTAGGCTGGGTGCGCTTTGTCTTTTGGGCTACCCGTGAGAAAAACACCCCGGAGCAAGCGTATCAAAAACGGTATCGAAAAATCATCCAAACCTACGCCAACCAAGGCATCGGCTCGCTGATCATTTTGCATCAAGACACCTATTGGGGCAATGCTCCCTGGGACAACGGAGGTTGGGATAGCTATGCCCAAAAGTTTGCCGAAGCGTGCGGCCGGGTCGCCCGCGTCTGTGCTGAATTTGGCGATATGGTCGCGTACCAAATCCACAATGAACAAGACAGCGAATTTGGTAATGATGCAGGCAACAAAAACCATTCGGCTATCGGCATAGCGCCCGAAAATTATGCCAAAATCTTGCAACATGCTTCGGCAGCCATCCGACAAGCGCATCCTGGTGCGCCCGTTATTTTTGGTGGATTGAAAACGGGACCTGGTAATGCTTTAGAATATGTGCGGCAGGTACAGCAGGCCCTGGGTGGCAAGTTGCCAGTTGATGCGTTGGCTTATCATCCATACGGCCGTTACGTCAATCTTGCTCTGTTCAACTACGGCAGCATTGGCAAGCTGGCCGATGCACTTAACATGTTCAAACAAGCCTATCCGCAGCTGCCGCTGTGGATTACCGAAGTCGGTGCCGCAGCAGATGTGCATATTGGGTCAGAACATTATGCCAATATCGCTACCTATCTACGCGAATTTGTGAGTGAAATAGCCAACAACTATGCTGATTACGTTCAGGCACTTATCTGGTTTGGCTGGACAGACATCATGCGCAATTCTGGGATAAACACACGAGACAACCAACCGAAACCGCATGTGTTTGATGCCTTTAAAGCGATGCGCGATTGGCACCAAGGGAAGGCCAAATCGGTCGATCTCTTTGCAGAAGTGTCTGAAGCACCCTATAAATCATTTACGACGACTGAGTCGAATTTGAATGCAGTCCCTGCCAAATCGACGTTCACCTGTCGCTGGACGTTTGAGAATGGCGGAACCACCACCTGGGATAAAAATTACAAGCTAGTTTATGTAGAACGTGGCACAAATCCAGCCGCGATGACGACAAAAACCAGCTATACTTTGCCAGAAGTCGGTGGCTTTTCGTCGTTGGAGCCAGGGGAAACGGCCGTATTCACGCTTAATCTAACAGCACCAGCGCTGTCTGGGCGAACTTACCGCAGCCATTGGCAACTGCGCGACGCAAATAACAAGTCGTTTGCCCATTTCTATGTCGACATTACCGTCACGCCAGCTCCCATCGTTGGCACATCTGCGCGCACGCCAGACATGGCATTTGTGGCTGACCAAACAGTTGCAGATTTTGAACAAATTGTCGCCGGCACAGATTTTGACAAGCAGTGGCGGGTACGCAATACGGGCAAGCGCCATTGGGGAGATGGGTTCCATCTGGTTTATGTGGAAGGTGATTTACAGATGGCGCGTAACAATGTTTCACACATCGTGCCTGCAACCAAGCCCGGTGAAGCGGTGGTCTTAACCGTGCCAATGACGGCACCTCAAGGGAAAAGTGGCAATGTCTCCTCTGTGTGGCGGCTAAAAGATGATCGGGGTAATTTCTTTGGCGATCCGCTTTGGGCAAAGATTGTGGTGACAACGGCCGGTTCTGACACATCAACCACCCACACACCACTCGCTCGGCTGCTGGCCGATCCATCCCTTTGGTATTCGCAAATAGACCCACGGTGGCGTAAGGCGCAGTTAGGGTATGGGCAACAAACGATTGGCACCTGGGGCTGCCTGATGACCTGCATGTCGATGGCGCTTTCAGCCTACGGCCTGCGTTTAAATCCACTAGAGGTGAACCAAAAGCTAAAGAATATGGAGCATAGTCAAGGTGGGTTTAAAAAGACAGATTCTGTCGTTCAGTTTAAAGCGCCGTTTTTTTTGGGCGGGTTGACATATAATAAAAATGTAAAGTCATGGCCAAATAAAGAGGTGAATTGGGCAGTTTCGACGGACGAAAACCCAATTGCACGGATTGACAAGGCATTGGCAAGCGGTCATATTGTGGTCGCCCAGGTGGATACACGGTTGAATACGGCCGTTGTCGATCAACATTGGGTCGTTATTGTCAAACGAACCGGTGACGATTACCAGATTATCGATCCACTGACGCCCTCAGATGCACCGAACCGAATCACCTCGTTGAAAACAAAATATATGCGGTATGTGCCGTCTCAATCAATAGAAACCAATCTTCGCAACGCCATCATTTCCACAATGGTTTATACCAAGTCGAATGGGTCAGGAAGGTAAGAGAGGTTGGAATAAGCAGTAAGTAATGAGTAGTAAGCAGTTAACAGTGATGCAAATGTGATTGAGGTAAATGTAGGGTCAGGCGTAAGAGTTGAGGTGAAGTAGAAAAATGGATGATACAAACGCAAAAGCTGGTGACGGCGATACTGTTCACGGGCATAAAGTGGGCGGCGACATGGTCGGCGGTGACAAGATTACGGTTGGTGATATTGAGGGTGGTTACAATGTGGTTGGTGCGGGGGCACAACTGACCGTAAACATCCATAATGAATTACCGGCTGAGCAATCAAAGCCAAAACTAAGCATTGAGCCTGAAATGACGCTCATCTCTGCTGGCCCTTTTGTGATGGGAAGCGAGCAAGATAAACCAGAAGAAGCACCCCAGCACGTTATTGATTTGCCTGAATTCCACATGAGCGTTTATCCAATCACAAATGAAGCGTTTGCCCAATTTGTGTGGAAAACTGGCATTGTTGTTGGTCCAGCGTTGCTTTGGAGTGGAAATTCTCCGGCAGATGATGCATTAGACCATCCGGTAGCAGGTGTCACTTGGTACGAGGCGTTGGCCTATTGTGAATGGCTTTCGGAACTGAGTGGGCGACAGTACACGCTCCC
>QQUD01000948.1 GCA_008501785.1 Chloroflexota bacterium | reverse complement strand
GGTGCGGTGCACTTAACTGCGCACAACGTCGTTCACAATACGGCCGTCGCTAAGTGTCACTGTGCGGCCGGCCTGGGGGGCGAGATCGTTGTCGTGTGTGACCATGAGGATGGTTTTGCCGTTGTCTACCAGGGAGGCGAAGAGGTCGAAGATGGAAATCAAAAAAGCATTTTAGCTATATCTTCCCAAATTTCTGGATTTTCTAAGAGTTCTGCAAATTGAGAAACCCAATTTTGAATGCGCTCTCGATCTAGATTAGGATGGCTTTGAATAATTCCCTGAATGTCCAACAGGTCTTTGGGGCGATGGGCAACCGCTTTCATGATGATCAAATCTTCAGGTGTTGGCAAACGGATTTGCAACGAATCATCCACCTTGTAAACCATACTTCTTTCAACCATTTCCTGCTCAAATGGCAAAATACCAAGCGAAATATCTATATCTGTTTGAGAGAGGGAATGACGTAAGAGCAAAACCCGATTTTGCCGTGCAAAAACTTCTGCATCTGAAATGCGTGGTTCAATTCCTTCTTGTTGGGCTGCCATCAAAAAACGAGGGATATCTTCTATGGAAAGCAAGACCATTGCATCCAGGTCCTCCGTGAATCGAGCTTCTCCCAAAAGACTCACTGCAATCCCGCCAATCACAACACCCTGATCGCCAAAGCGGGATAATAACTTTCCAAACGCTTCAAGTGGATCATGGAATGCGTTTTGCTGTTCAATTTGGGGCATAGTTTGCCTTTAGTTTGGCCCACAGCAAGTAGATTTCCATTTCCCCGTCGTCATCTTTCCGTGTGATACCCAGGCGAGCAGCACGCCGTTTAATCGCGTTTAGCCGTCGCCAATTTTCGGTAGGCGAAACTGGATGGGATTCTAACTGTTTGAGTTTTGAGACTGCTTGCCATCGCCCAACATATGCCTGCGCATCTGATGCATCCATGTTTAAATTATAACATAGATGCACCGGCTCAACGACGCACGACCTCGTTTACAATACGGCCGTCTGCAATTGTCACTTTGCGTCCGGCCTGGTTGGCGAGATCGTTGTCGTGCGTCACCATGAGGATGGTTTTGCCGTTGTCTACCAGGGAGGCGAAGAGGTCGAAGATGGTTACGGCCGTTTTCGAATCCAAATTCCCTGTAGGTTCGTCAGCAACCAAAATCGGCGGGTCATTGGCAAGCGCACGGGCGATGGCAGCACGCTGCTGCTGACCACCGGAAACGGCGCGGGGGAATTTGTGGGCATCGTCAGCCATTTGCATCTGTTCCAGCAAATGCATGGCACGATCATATCGCTCATCGAGGTCGTACAGGTCGGCCAAGTCCATCGGAATCATTACATTTTCGATGATGGTGAGCGTAGGCAGCAGTTGAAAAAATTGAAAAATGATGCCCATGTGCTTGCCGCGCCATTCAGCCATTTGCCCTTCGTCGAGCTGGCGAATAGGGGTGTTGGCCACAATCACTTCACCTTTGGTGGGATGGTCAATGCCGGTAAACATATTGATCAAGGTTGATTTGCCACTGCCAGATTTACCAACTACCGCCACAAATTCACCCTCACCCACTTTTAAGTCAATGTCTTTGAGGGCTAAAAATGGGCCAGCGTCGGTTTCATATGCCTTCTCAATACCGCGCAAATCAATCATGCCGTCAGCAGGCACGGTTTGGTAGATGGCGGGGGAGAGGGTGGAACGGCCGTTTTCGCCAAATCGTATTCGTTTCCAATCAAGTAACATTCAATATCTCCGAAGAAATAATGAATTGTGAATAACGAATTGTGAACTGTGAATGAAACCACCCCACTTCACAATTCATTATTAATTATTCACAATTCATTGTTCTCTTTAATCTTTCCATCAGCAATATGCATCACCCGCGACACTCGTGACGCTAACTCATGGTCATGCGTCGCCATAAAAATCGTTTTGCCTTCATCGACCAGCTTTTCAAACACACCAAACACTGCATCGGCCGTTTTTGAGTCTAGGCTGCCGGTTGGCTCATCAGCGGCGAGAAAATCGGGATCATTCGCCAACGCCCGCGCAATTGCCACGCGTTGGCGCTGACCACCAGACACAGCCGATGGCAGTTTGTCTGCCTGTTCAGGAATTTCGACCTGCTCCAACAAATAAGCGGCACGCTCGTAACGTTCTTTGGGTGTCTTGTAGCGGTTGGCAAAATCCATGGGCAGCATCACATTTTGGGCACAGGTGAGCATGGGCATGAGCTGAAAAAACTGAAAGATGACGCCTACGTTACGCCCACGCCAGTTGGTGATTTGGGCTTCGCTCATGTGGTGCACGGCCTGACCGCCAATCATAATTTCACCACCGGTAGGCGCATCAATGCCGGTCATCATGTTAATCAAAGTCGATTTACCTGCACCAGATTTGCCCAGCATGGCTACGAATTCACCCTGCTCAACTTGTAAATCAATCCTCTTCAGCGCAAAAAAGTCACCAGCCGGTGTCTGGTATGCCTTTTTGACATCACGCAGGTTGATGAGGGGGCCGGTTGTGTGGGTAGAAACGGCCGTTTCTGACCGAAATAGTTGTTTAATCATAGATTACCTATTGATTTAACCTCCCGGAGGTGCGGCACCTCCGGGAGGTTATAGAGCTTACTTTACTCGTAAGCCAATACCTCTCGAATCGTCAGCTTAACGGCACTTTGGGCAGGGCCAAGGCTGGCAGCTACGGCAAGGCCAAGTATCACAAAGAGCCAGATGATTGCCGCACCATATGCGTAGGTGTAAGTTAACGGCATATCCAGCAGAGCCACACCAATTTGGGCGCTCATAAATTTGGCAACCGGGAACGACAGGAAAAAGCCAATCACCCAGCTAATCGAGCCAATCACCAGCCCTTCGAGCAGCACGATGCGGCGCACGGCAACGTTGGACGCCCCAATCGCACGCAGCACGCCAATCTCGCGGATGCGCTCTAGCATGTTGATGCCCATTGTGGTAGACAAGCCCAGGCTGCCCACTGCCGCCAGCAAAACCGCCATCAAAATAAGGAAGGCGACAATGGTGTCAAACATGAACTCATTTTGACTGTTTAGCGTTTGGGTTGTGTGGCTGCCGCTCACTTCAAAATCGCTGTTTTCAAAGTGATGGAACAATTTTGATTCCAAATTTGCCTGTGACTGTGCATCATGTTGATTGGAAATGACCTGTAAGCTGTTGGCTTGTCCAGGCATGCGCAATTCGTAAGCGAATGTGTCGAAATTCATATAAATATTTGGGCCTTGCGCATCAGTGCCCACAAAACCCACCACCTGCCAGGTCTGCTCACGCCCTGCGAAATCAAGCGTAATCTCGTCACCTACCCGAATATCGGTTTCGTCGTTGAGCAGCGTGGCATTGAGAACGATGGCGTTTGTATCATCGGGACGCAGCCAGCGCCCTTCGGTGACAACAGGTGTGACCAATTTGGTCTCTTCAGGCAGTCCGAAAACGATGTACCCATTACTCTCACTGCCATCGGGACGCATGATGGTAGCAGAATCTCTGCCCCAACTTTCGACGGCGACTACTTCGGGGAGTTCGAGTGCTGTGTTTTCGAGCTGGGTGATGCGATACGGCCGTTCCATGCGCAGCTGCACATCGTATTGATGATAGGCAAGAAAGTCAGCCTGTGTGCTGTCGACCGACAAACGTACGGAAATAACGGCAATGAACAGCGCCGTTCCCAAAATGAGGACCATTAAAGTACGCAGCAGGCGGCTTTTGTGACGGAGGGTGTTGCGGATGGCGAGCAGTAACGGCCGTTGCAACCGCTTCCGTGGAACCAACCCTAACAACTTTTCAAAAACAGTATCCCCGCTAGTGGCAGATGCCATCCCAGTGCCATTCAGTGCTTTGCGTGTGGTGAGGCGTGTGCCTTGCATCACAGGCAGCAGCGCCGCAAATACAGGGATGATTACCCCTACGCCAACCATCACTGCATACACCCACAGCGGGATTGCATAACTTTCCGGGCGCATGTTGACGGTCACTTCAATCAAGTTGACCATCAAATAACGCGCCGTTGCCACAGACATGGGAATGCCAACCGAAAACGCTATCACGCCATACACCAACACCATCGTGATGTACATGGCAACCATTTGCAGCCGACTGGCTCCAACCAGCTTCATGATGCCAATCTGGTTAATCTGCTGCGTAATCAGTGCTGAAATGGTGTTGACAACCAGAAACCCAGACAAAAACAGCGTCATCCAGCCAAAAGTAGAAAGAATGAGCGCAACGGTATTGATAATGGACTCGATGATAAATTCACCCAGAATGTACGTGTTTAGCACAACGCGACCGCTGTCTTCAATTTGTTTTGAAACCACCTCAACAACCTGTTCAACCGTTTCTTTGTCTGGGTCTTCTCCGACGGCAATAAAATGGAGTTCGGTGAACTGGTCCAATTCGCCTAAATAGCGCATCGTATCTGGTGAAACAAAGCCATAAGTGTTGCCCATAATGGCTGGACTAGGGCGCTGTGGATAATGAGCCAGACCAGAAATGGTCAATTCCTTTTGCGTGCCATCACCCAATTCAATCAGGATCGTATCGCCGATCCCTGCTTCAATATAGTCGGTGCCCATCCATTCGAGCATGATTTCGTCTTTGGCAGTCGGCCAGGCCCCATCCACATACAAAAATTTGTCAACCTGCATGTTGCTAAAATCAGATACAGAGATGATGTCCATATCTTTCCACTCACCGGGAGCGGTGATGATGCGCGAACTGATGCTGTACCGTCCTTCAGCAGCGGCAACACCGGGGAGTTCTGACATACGTTCGGCCAAGTCTTCATCAAATGGAAAGGTGTACAGAATGGCAGAAGCAACCAGGGCATCGTCTTGATCACTGTGAAATTCACGCAGCATCAGGGTCTGGGTCGTAATCACGCCACCAATTGCGTAAACCCCCACCGCAACCGCAACGGCTACCACCAGGGTACGCATCCGGTTGCTCCATAAATCGCTCATTACTTTATACCAACGGGTTCGGATCATAGTTGTTTGTCTCGTAGTCTTTCGTCTTGTCGTCTGATTGTTGCTGACGGCTGATAGCTGATACCTGAAAGCTACCTTCCCCAGTTTACGGCTTTGTGCATTTTTACACATGTGCCGAGTAGCCTATTGTGGGAAACGGCCGTTAGCCAACCGACCTATGCCAACTAGCTAAAAAGAATCGCTCACCTGGCATATTGTTTGCAGAATGGCGGGTGTGTTATGCTGGGAGAGAGGAGAGTTTTGTATATTTGTATATTCGTATATTGGTATATTGGATTATTGCTTGATATCAAATACACCAATACACCATTACACCAATATACCCATTCAATAGCTATGAGAATTAAAAATCAATTCATGCAGTGGATGATTCCATCAGTCAGCGGGCAAAGCGTCTTGCGCTGGGGATTTATTATTGCCTACATTTCTCTGATTGGGGCGGTGATGGTATACATTAATGCCATCAACGTGTGCAATAGTTCGACCCCCTTTCGCAATGCGACGTGGATGGCGGCGCTGCTCATTTTGCTATTAGCCATTGAACGATACGAAATCGAACATGAGACATTGACGATGCCGCATGTGATGTTTTTGTTGTTGGCGAGAACCGCCGTTATTTGGGGTATCATCCAAATCGACTGCACCTCGATTGCGGCATCCATGTACTCAATCATTCCGTTCGCCATCTTCTTTTCCATTGGCAGCAAAGTCAGTATCGCCACCGGCAGCTTCTTTTGGTTGTTAACTGTCTACAATTTGGGACGTTCCGAGATAAATTGGATTTCAGACCCGCTGGCAAATGTTGGCATCGTGCTGCTTTCATTAACGCTGGTGTTCATTCATATTATTGCTTTTATCATTGCGGCAAATGAAAAGCGACAAGAACAGACGCGGCGGCTGTTTGCTGAACTGAAGGTGTCGCACGAAAAGCTGCAACTGTATGCGGCGCAAGTGGGTGAACTGGCGGTTGCGGAGGAGCGGAACCGGCTGGCGCGTGATATTCATGATAGTTTGGGGCATCATTTAACGGCCGTTAACATCCAGCTCGAAAAAGCACTCACCTTCCGCAATCGCAACCCTGCCGAAGCCGACGAAGCCGTACAAAACGCCAAAATCGCCGCACATGAAGCGCTGCTCGACGTGCGCAACTCCGTGCGCACACTGCGTGAAAAGGATGCAGCTTTCTCATTGTCCAACTCGCTACACGAATTAGTTCAGGGGATTGATGATCAAGCGCTGGACGTGGCGCTGCAAGTGGAGGGCCAAGAAGCTGGATTTGCTTACCCTGTCCTGACCACGCTGTTTCGGGTTGCACAAGAAGGACTCACCAATGTACAAAAACATGCCCAAGCAAATCAAGTTCGACTTAAAGTATCTCTGGAAGCAAATCACGCACAGCTTTTGCTCGAAGACAATGGTGTTGGTTTAGATTTTACACAATTAGAAACAAAACTGGCTTCTCCGCACAGCTATGGCTTGCAGGGGATTCGAGAACGTCTAGAATTGGTGCAGGGGCAAATGGATTTGAGCCACGTTTCCCCGCACGGCACGCGCATGATGGTGATTGTGCCGAAAAATCCGGCTCAACTGTTTAAGAGGGACACCGCGTAAAGCGGAGAAAGAAATTATTAATAATTTCTTGGAACTACCATGAGCAACATTTCGGTTTTGGTGGTGGACGATCAACGGCTCGTACGTGAGGGCATTGCGTCGCTGCTGGATATTCAGGATGGCGTGCAGGTGATTGGGCAGGCGGTGAATGGTGAGGATGCGGTGAAAACGGCCGTTTCTCTCAACCCTGACATCATCCTCATGGATATTCGCATGCCTATCATGGACGGTATTACGGCCACGCAACAAATTCGCCGCCAGCTGCCGAACTGCCAGGTACTGATGCTGACGACTTTTGATGATGAAGAGTACATCGTCAAATCGCTGCGGGCTGGTGCAGTGGGATACCTGCTGAAAGATATTCCGGCAGCAGAACTGGCACAGGCGGTGCGGCTGGCACATACCGGCATTTATCAACTTGCGCCAAGCATTGCCGGAAAGCTAATCGGCCGTTTGGACACGACGTCCCCAACGCCACCCAAGCCTGCCCCACCAGCGCATGATCTCACAGAGCGCGAACTTGAGGTACTAAAGTTGATCGCCACTGGCGCCACCAACCGCGAGATTGCTAAGGAACTGGTTGTGAGTGAAGGCACGGTCAAAAATCATGTTTCCAATATTTTAAGCAGGTTGGGGCTGCGAGATCGTATTCAAGCGGCCGTTTATGCGTATGAACATCAACTAATAGGATAAGGAAAGAGAAGGACACGGAGGGATAGTAAGAGAAGAAAATAATAAATTGTGAATAATTTTCCTCCTTTTTCTTCCTTCCCCCCTTTGTATCTTTGTATTAAATTCTTATGGAAAAAATCACACTAATCGCTATTACGAAATTTGGTCTAGAAATGCTGGTGAAAGAGGAAGTTCAGGATTTGGGGTTTGAGATAACGGCCGTTTCCGACGGCCGTGTCGAATTCAAAGCCACCCTCAACGACATCCCCACCGCAAATATCTGGCTGCGCTGTGCAGATCGGGTACAGCTTAAGTTTGGCGAGTTTAAAGCAACAACGTTTGACGATCTGTTTGAGCAAACAAAAACGCTGCCATGGGAAGATTTCATCACAGAAGATGGCAAATTCACGGTTTTATCCAAGTCGTATCGATCTCAGTTGAAAAGTAATCGTACTTGTCAGGCTATCGTCAAAAAGTCTGTGGTTGAGCGGCTGAAAGCACACTACCAAACTGAGTGGTTTGCCGAAACCGGGCCATCTTTCACGATTCAAGTTGCGCTGCTGAAAGATGTGGCAACGTTGACGCTGGACACGTCTGGCATGGGCCTGCACAGGCGCGGCTATCGCGCCGATGCGGGTGAAGCGCCGCTGAAAGAGACGCTGGCAGCTGCATTGGTCAAGCTGAGCAACTGGGACAAAAACCAGCTGCTGATTGACCCAATGTGCGGTTCTGGCACGATTTTGATTGAAGCAACACAAATAGCTCGCAACATCGCCCCTGGTTTGCAGCACACCTTTGCCTCGGAGGAATGGCCTGCAATTACGCAAGAAGCGTGGCAAAAAGCAAGGCAAGAAGCTGAAGCCGCCGCCAATTATGATGAGCCATTGCAGCTTTTTGGCTACGATATCAATCCAACTGAAATCGCCATCGCTAACCAAAATGCTGAAAAAGCTGGCGTGAAACATGACATTACTTTTACGCAAAAAAATGTGAAAGATTTATGGATTGATCAGCAGTATGGCGTACTAATTTCGAACCCGCCCTATGGCATTCGCATCTCGGAATATCGCGACATTAACACTATCTACATTTCGCTCAACAAAACGTTTCGTAAGAAGCGGGGCTGGGCAGTACACATTCTTACTGCTGATGAAAAGTTCCCTGACTACTTTAAACGTGCGCGACCCAATCGCGTTCGCAAATTGACGAATGGCAATATCAAGGTCAATTATTATCAATTTTATGGGGATAGACCGGATTGAAATCATTATTTCAACAATTCCGTGAATTTCCCCGGAAACTTTCGTAGGACACATTGGCCTGGTAATCAGTTTCCGGGGAAATAGTGTGATGTGGGTAGTGGGTAAGGTTTAGGGGGAACGGCCGTTCCAAAACACCTGCCAATCCTCATCACTGTTGTGCAAAGCCAGCAGCGTGTACAAACTGCCAATAAAAAACCCCAACACCATCAGCAGCACAATCCAGATAATGGCTCGCCACAGCGACGGTTCACGATACGCAATCCAGATTGCAAACAAAGCAAATCCCACGTACAAATCAACCAGCGACACAATTCCCCAGGGCATCGACATCAGTTGACTGCCTTCAGCCTGAAAATCCCCTGTCGCAAACGCATAAATGAGAATGCCACCCATCGCCAACACCCCAATCAGTGCAATCAATTTCGCAATTTTCACTTCATGTTCTCCATTTTGGTTCAAAACCAATGCATGTTTGCTTAGATTATAACCTGAATTTGGAGATAAGAATTTGAACACGGATGAACGCAAATGAACACAGATTTTGGAAGCAATTCCTTCATATACTTAAAACACAACAAAAAGAGGGGAAACAATCCCCCTCTCCATTTAATCCCTCCCGCATATCCTAAAATCACTTTCGTATCAATGGTAAAAATATACACTGTGAGAGATTGTAGCTTCGGGTTTCTTGGACCGATATCCCTGTCGCAGGGTCCGTAATTTTAATTGTAATATCTGAATTCAACCCAGGTGTCGATCCCCAGGCAGACCATTGGTCTCCATCCATTGGTAAACGGAGCGCCAATAAAACCCATACGATTAGCAGCACCTTGCAGCATGGGTTTGCCAGCCCCACCAACATTAAAGAAGCCGTCGGCTGTCATCACCACCACAACTGGAAAACTGGTATCACTCACATAATGCGTAAACCAGATGCGGTTGACTGTTTTGCCACTAGCATAGTGGTCTGCAATCATAACGGGTGGTATCTTACTGCCAGCTTGCGTGCAAGGTTCAGGCGACCACACGTCACCATCAATTTCAATATGATCGAAATTTAAAAACGGCCGTCCCCCCGTGCGCAAGATCATCGCCCAGCCATTGGGTTTGTCTACTGGTTTTGGGCAATCGATTTTGTTAATCTGGTCAAATGGCTCTTTGTCCAGGTCTGTTTCAACTGCACGAAATAAATCGTCAGCAAAATCCTGATCAGCACGAACGGCTAAACCTGTTTTACGTATTTCATAAATACCATCGGGTGTGGTTGGAGCGGCAACGGCCGTTTCCATCCCACTCAGCATGACAACGAGCAGCAGTGTCTCCCCAATTGCTGCCCCAACAGCATAATAACCCTCATCAACAGCCTGTCAAAAATAATTGTGTGGCAAAACATGAAGCATCCTCCTGACTCAAAAACACACAACAGCAAGCTATTAATTATAAAATTTTGTTGGTTGGAACACTAGTACTAATGTGATGGTTAATCTCGTATCGTTTCTTCGGTATACTCATTCAGTTAGTTTGATTAAGCGTAACCAGATATTTAGTAATGCGTAGCAGAAGCACACAGGAGCATGAAATGAAGCCACTTATTCTTGTAGTAGATGATGAAGACGAAACGCGGTTAATGTTGCGGATTTTGTTGGAATTAAAAGGTTTTCGGGTCGAAGAAGCTGTCGATGGCCTGGATGCATTAAAAAAAGTAAACGAAGTTAACCCATCCGTGATGATTTTAGATGTGATGATGCCCAATATGGATGGGCTAACTGTTTGCAGAAGACTACGCAGTCAATCAGAAACAGCAAACCTGCCGGTTATCATGCTCAGCGGAAAAACGCATCTCAGTGCAGATGCAGAAGGGTTGACCGCCGGGGCAAATGCTTACATGTCGAAACCTGCGAATATCAAGAAATTGGTAGAAAACGTGAATCAACTGTTAGCACAACAACTGGTGACTGAAACGAATTGAAAGTAACGGCCGTTTTGAGGAAGTTTGAAACGGCCGTTTACCCCCTCACACCCGATCCCGAATCTCAAATCGACAACATTGATCCCCACGCGCACGGCAATGCGTCTCCACAATCTCAAACTCACGAAAATCCTTACCAGTCGCATACGCCATTGCTTCCCCCAGCGTACCCACATAAAGATGACACAAAGACGAATCATCACTGCGGCGTGTATGGCAAATCGTGCAGGCATAGTCCGAATACACCATCACCCCACCCTCATCCCGCACATCTACTAGTCCAAAATCAACCAAATCCATCAGCCCTTTGCGCAAGCCCAGCAAAATAGCCCGCTTCCGCAACCGCTGCGGTAACGCCTTTAATGCAATATTTGCCAACCCCATCACCGCTGCTTGCTCCTTAATTCCCCAGCGAAACGAAGCACGACCAATTCGCTGCAACATGCCCTTGCCCGCACGACCGGTAAATTGCTCAATCGCCTCATTTAAACGGGCATACTCCCGCGCTAGCACACCACTTTCCAGATTGTTTTCCGGTAGATTGCCAATAAACCGTTCCAATCCACTAGAACGCAGCACAGCATTTAATCCATTTTCACCAAGTACTTCTTCCATACCTTGCAGCATTTGCCAAAAAAGTGCATTAACATAGGGTGCATCTTCAGGAATATCAACCCGCTTCAGGTTACTCATATTTTTATCTCCGTGATTTTATGAAACTGCGCAATGTCCGATGTCTGTTGATAATCATAATGATTATTGGCACTTTGTCTAGAGGAGGGGGGAAACGGCCGTTACCCTCCAGAAAATTTCAGACACTATCGAAATCAAAGGCACAAAGATGCTAAGGTCTTCCATTTTGCAACGTCGCGTCTTTGCGTAAAACTTCTAATTTTCCATACCCCATATTGCTCCCAAAAATAAAATTCCTTTTACAAGTACTTTTGGCCCACTCATTCTATCCACAATCTCAGATATACTATGACCATCAGCTAGAAGTAAAATAATTTAATTCACTTCTGGGTATCCATAGGAGCCAACCCATGAACCCATTGATTTTGATAGTAGACGATCAAGCAGACACGCGTCGAATGTTAGGTATGTTGCTCAATTTTAACGGCTTTCAGGTAAACGAAGCCTTTGACGGAGTTGATGCGCTAGAAAAAATTCAAACCGCAAAACCAGATGCCATGATTTTAGATGTGATGATGCCGCGCATGGATGGTATCACTCTGTGCAAAAAACTTCGTAACCACCCACAAACCGTCGATCTGCCAATTATTATGCTGAGTGGCAAAACAACTTTAGAAGCTGAAAATGAAGGCCTGCAAGCAGGCGCAAACAGCTACATGTTCAAGCCAATGGCTGTGCAATTGTTGTTAGAAAACATCAACCAATTACTTGAAGCACAGTCCATTTTACAGCCTGCATAATCATTTACACCTGATAGCTAAGTATTCAGACTTTAAGGGATTTTCTCTCTAAAACAGGATGCTTTCGTGTTAAAAACCCTTAGAGTCTATCTAACAAAACAACTTTACTATAGTTAAATTTGTATATTTTCCACAATAAATTATTCCATTTGCTTATAACAAATGTATAGAGTAAGATGTGCTTTCATCTTTTGTATTGGGCAAAAGGTAAAGTTCACCTGAAAACGCCCGTAACCTTATTCCCCCCTTTGTACCTGGATGGTTATTTACGTTTTCAGATCATCAATTCAAGGAGGAAAACATGTCAGTTAAGAAAATGGTTGTCTTTTTGATGGCCATGATAGTTGTTCCAATGTTGCTCGTAGCCTGCCAAGGTGAACAGGAAAGCACCGAACTAAACTTGCTTTGTGTGCCACAGGAAGAGTGGTGCGAAGGTATGAAGCAAGAGTTCGAAAAAGAGTTTGGCATTACCGTCAACTATGTGCGTATGTCCACTGGTGAAGCGCTTGCTCGACTCGAAGCCGAACGTGAAAATCCACAGTTCGACATCATGTGGGGTGGCCCCATCGACACCTACATCTCCGGTGCACAAGAAGGTCTATTCCAGCAATACGAATCCCCCAATGCAGACGATTTGCTGAATCAAGACCTTTATCGTGATAAAGACAATTATTGGTCAGGCATTTACCTGGGTTCCCTCGGCTTTGCCACCAATGCAGATTGGCTGGCAGCGAATCCTGGCGTTGAAGCACCCACATCGTGGGACGACTTGCTCAGGCCAGAATTTGAAGGCCAGTTGTTAGTCGCGCATCCGTCTACATCCGGTACATCATACACCGCCATGGCCACAGTCTTACAACTCATGGGTGAAGACGCAGGCTGGGAATACCTGGAAAAATATGCAGGGCAAGTTTTGCAATTTACCAAGAGTGGTTCCGCTCCTGCCAAGTTTGTTGGCGCTGGTGAAGCTGCTGTGGGTATCGTTTTCTCGCACGACATCGTTAAGCAAATTGACGCTGGACTGCCGCTCGTTCTCACCTTCACCGAAGAAGGAACCGGATACGAAGTCGGTGGACAGGCCATTGTTGCCGGTGCCCAACACCTCGATGCAGCACAAAAATGGTATGACTGGGCCTTAACCCCTGGCGCACAGGCATTAGGACCCACTTACAAAGCGTATCAAGCACCAACCGTTGGTGGCGTTGAGCTTTCCCATCCAGAGTTGTTGGAAGTCAATTTGATTGACTACGATTTCCAATGGGCTGGAGACAACAAAAAAGCCAATGTAGATCGCTTCTCTAACGAGATTCAAGGCGCAGATGATCTAAAGCAATAAATTAGTAGATTGCCAACCTCCCGGAGATGCGAGGCATAAATGCCACACCTCCGGGAGGTTAAGACGAGCAAAGATGGCAGCAACATCCCCTTCACAATCTTCCTGGCGAACAAAATTAACACGTCGTTATCGAGAATATGCGCTGATTGCCCGTGACCCAGTTTTGCTTATTGGCTTACTCGTTGCCGGTATTTTTATGGTCATCCTCGTTTTCTCCCCGATATTGCGGGTGGTGGGACGCGGTTTTGTCGACAGAGATGGCGTTTTAAGTTTAGAATATTTTGCCCGGTACATTGACCCTTATTATGCATCAACGGCGTGGGGCGCTTTTTGGAACACGCTTAAATTAGGCTTACTCACTGCTACCGGGGGTACGACCCTCGGCTTTATTTTTGCATACACGATGGTGCGTTGTAACCCACCGGGCCAGCGTTGGGTGCATATCTTGGCGCTGGTACCAACCGTTTCGCCTCCATTTGCCATTGCCATGTCTACCATTCTGCTGTTTGGGCGAAATGGTTTAATCACACGACGTTTTTTAGGCATGGAATTTTCGCTGGGAACCAATGATGTTTATGGCATGGATGGCCTGGTTTTTGTGCAAGTGCTTACTTTTTTCTCGGTCGCCTATTTGATTATTCGGGCCATGCTAGAAAGGCTGCATCCTTCAATGGAAGAAGCGGCGCACAGTTTAGGCGCGTCTAAGTTCCATATATTTCGGACAATTACCTTGCCGCTGCTTATTCCTGGGTTAGCTGGCTCTTTTTTGCTGCTGTTTGTCGAGTCGTTGGCCGATTTAGGGAACCCGCTGCTCATTTCTGGTAATGTGAATGTGTTGGCCGCGCAGATTTTTCTGGCGGTTGCCGGTGAATTTGATTATCAAAAGGCATCGACACTGGCGTTTGTGCTGCTGCTGCCGACGCTGATTGTGTTTATTTTGCAGCGGTATTGGGTGAATCGCCGATCCTATATTTCAGTGACTGGCAAACCAGCCAGCGGTCATATCATGGTGAAAGAGCCAATTACCCGCTGGTCATTTATTTTTGTGACGTATGCCACAACAGCACTGATTGTGTTGATGTACGCCTCGATTGTGGTGGGGTCGTTTAGCAAGGTGTGGGGCATTGACTTTACGCCGTCGCTGGATCATTGGAAGCTCATGTTGAGTCGTGGCATTGAAGCGATTTTGGACACGACGTTTTTGAGCATCATGGCGACGCCGATTGCCGGATTTTTGGGGATGGGTATTGCCTTCCTGGTGGTGCGCAAAACGTTTAGCGGCAAAGATGTGTTAGATTTTGGCTCGAATTTGGGCGCTGGCGTACCAGGCACGATTTTAGGGATTGGGTTTATTATTTCGTTTGTGACGCCGCCCTGGTTTTTAGTGGTGGGGTTGTTTATTGTGATGGCGTTGTTTATGGTAAGGACGTTGTTTGAAAACGGCCGTATTCAACTCACCACCCTTTTCTTCGGTACCACCATCGCCGTTGGGCTGCGTTTACTGCAAATGGTGCTAGGCGAAATTGGGCTTATGTACCTGCTGGGTGGTGGTTTCATTGCCGTTGCTGCTTATTTCCTGTTCATGCTGCGCGACCGGGCTTCCGCCAAAATATTGGCCGGGATGGGCTTCTACCTGATGATGTTCGACTTAATCCGACTCATTGCGCGTCCCATCTCGCGTTTTAGCTTAACCCTTGACAGCCCATTTTGGGGCAATGCAATTACCCAGTTTGCCGACTATATTCAAGTCTTCTTCCAGCTGCCCCAACCCTTCACGATGATCATTTATCTGTTTTTAGCAGTCGTCATCATCGGGCGATTGTCTGGTAGCATAAAACAGATAATGGGAATTGTTTTGCTTGGGTTGGGCGGGACGCTCGCATTTATTGGCGAACCGTTGGCAATCATTGGTACACCTTACATCATTATTGCCGCGTTTGCGGTGCGCAGTTTGCCAGCTTCGGTACGGGCCGGTGTGGCGGCGCTGCAACAAATTGACCCCAGCATCGAAGAAGCATCCAACAACCTGGGGGCCGATGCCCAATACACCTTCCGTAAAGTGACGCTGCCGCTGATTACGCCCGCTTTATTAGCCGGCTTGATTTTTAGCTTTACGCGACATATGACCAGCCTATCTGCCATTATCTTTTTGGTGAGTCCACGCTGGCGAATTGTGACCGCTTCGATTTTGAGTGAGTGGGAGCAAGGGGGCATTAGCTTTGCAGCCGCCTATGCTTCAACAATTATTGTGCTGGTGCTGATTGCGATTGGCATTTTATATGTGGTGACCACACGAGTCATGAGTGGTCGCGGCGATGTTGATTTAACCTTAGGAGCATAACCACATGTATCTGGTTTTGGAGAATGTGTATAAAATTTTTGAAAGCCGTGGGGGGACGGGTGAGGTAACGGCCGTTGACGA
Source organism: Chloroflexota bacterium (assembly GCA_008501785.1). Next base: position 2,177 of record QQUD01000948.1, on the reverse strand, counting down.
TGTCTCCCTTCAGATCGAAAAAGGCGAGTTTGTAACGCTGTTAGGACCCTCAGGCTGCGGCAAAACAACGACGCTGCGCATGGTAGCAGGCTTCGAATTCCCGACGGCTGGCGATCTGCGCCTAGACAACAAAGTCATCAACAATCTACCGCCCCACAAGCGTGATATGTCGATGGTGTTTCAAAGCTACGCCATCTTTCCGCACCTGACTGTCTTTGAAAATATTGCCTATGGATTGAATGTAAAACGGCTGCCAAAAGCGGAAATCACCCAACGGGTAGACCGCGTACTTGATCTGGTCGAACTGCCGGGATTTGGTGGTCGCACTCCCGAACAGCTTTCTGGTGGACAGCAGCAGCGGGTGGCGTTGGCGCGTGCTTTGGTGATGGAGCCAAAAGTGCTGCTGATGGATGAGCCGCTGTCCAATCTCGATGCCAAACTGCGCGAGCAAATGCGCTCAGAAATTCGCCGCATTCATCAGCAAATTGGTATCACCAGCATGTATGTGACACACGATCAAACAGAAGCGATGACAATGTCGGACCGCATTGTGGTGATGAATGAGGGACGCATTGAACAGGTGGGGCCGCCGACAGAAATTTATCGTCGGCCAACAAGCCGATTTGTGGCTGACTTTATTGGTCGCGCTAATTTTGTGGATGGGGTTGTGCGGGGGGTGGATAACGGCCGTTTATCTGTTGAATCCTTAGGCGTTTTGTTAGACGTGTCTGCTGCCAGCCAAGATTTTCAGGTCGGGCAAAAGGTGACGCTGGTGATTCGCCCAGAAATGGCCCTGATCAATCCAATTGAAGGCGCACATGTTTCCGGCATTGTGCGTCAATCTGCCTATTTGGGCAGCACCGTTGAATATGATGTTGAGGTCAACGGACAGCTCCTCTCGTTGGTTGAAAACGACCCACGGCGCACCACCATTTTCGCAGAAGGGGAATCTGTTCAGGTGAAATTCTGGGATGAATGTTTGTTTGTGGTAGCTGATTAAATAAGGCTTTTAAAAAGACCATCGGGACAGCCCGATGGTCTTTTTTTGTTTAATCGCCTGATGCTGACTCTAATTCGATTGCAACAACAATAAATTGTGTGATCTGATTTGGATTGAAGTTGTTATCACTAACGACGATGAGCGGTAAACGGCCGTCTGGCAGCGGTGGTCCAAAAGTCATTCCTTCCAAATTGTCTGGGCTAACACCTAAATCCATCTCAAAATCAGCAACGGACAAAATCCGCTTTCTTCATCCGTTCCTTATTTATATCCGCTGTAGCCATCATCGCGTCAGAGACCATACACGCAATGATATTGAGTTGGTAAATTGTAATTGAGTTGTCAAGCACACTATTTGTTGATGAAGACTCTGAAAATTTCAATCACTTATTGAAATTGCATAGGAATCGATTAGTTCTCCCCCATTGGCGATAGAGAAAAAATGGAAGGTAACGGCCGTTTCCGTTGCCTGCACCCTCATTGCCCCATTGTCGTCATTGTAACGCGCCTTGCTACCTGTAATTGGCAACAAAAACATGCGCAAACCTTGCCCACCCGATCCATTCACAAAGTAAGGAATATTGTCTCGCAAGATGCGCTCATAGCTGTGTTCGTGGCCCGAAAAAACTGCGTCGGCTCCCCATTCGGCAAACGGCCATCGCATGAATCTTGATGATCCATGCCAACCAGATGAGTATGGCGGATGATGAAAATAGCCAAATTGCCAGGGCGTTTGCGAAGCAGCCAGCTGCGTTTGCAGCCATGCTGCCTGGATAGAACTTTTGTCGTTGCCATCCGGCTCGCGCCTGTCGCTGTCAATCACAAAAAAATGGACTGGCCCTTGCACAAAATCATAATACCGTTCATTTTGGCTGCTGCCGGTGTTTGCAGAGCTGCTATCGATGGGAAAATAATTCAAATATCCCTGTGCGTCTGCTGAATCCCAGTCATGATTGCCCAGGGACGGGAAAAACCGATTAACTGTCTCAGTGGACGAGTAAACACCGGTGTACGGATAAATATAGCTGCTGTAAACTTGCCCAACATTGCCGTCAATCGTGTCGGCGCTGCCTATGGGATAATTATTATCGCCAGTCGTGATGATGAAATCGGGCTGCCAACTTTTGACGAGATCGGCAACAGCGGCTTCTTTTTCTCCCACAATGCCCTAATCACC
>QQUD01000539.1 GCA_008501785.1 Chloroflexota bacterium | reverse complement strand
TGACGAACAGCTTCGGCAACGGCATGACTTTCCAACGTTGTCATCTCTGCATCAACCGCAATCACAACTTCTGTGTGCAGTTGGTGGCCCATCCAGCGCATCCGCACCCGGCACACGTCTTGCACCTGTGATACTTGCTGCACGGCCGTTTCTGCCTTCGCCAACACATCAGGCTCAATCGCATCCATCAGCCGGTACCACATCGTAATCGTTGCATCTTTGGTGATAAACAAAATGGCAATGCCGATAAACACACCAATAACTGGGTCCAAAATCGGTACGCCAAACCAGGAGCCACCCGCCGCCAGCAGCACCGCCAACGAAGTCAATCCATCGGTGCGGGCGTGTAACCCATCGGCCACCATCGCCGCCGATCCAATTTTGCGCCCCACGCGAATTTGCAAAATCGCCACAGCTTCATTGCCCAAAAATCCAATAATGGCCGCTGCCGCCACCCAGCCCACGCTCTGCATCGGTTCAGGATTCAAGAATTTCTGGAACGATTCCCAGAAAATGACGCCTGCACTAAAAGCAATCGACAGCACAATAAAAATGCCAGCCACGTCTTCAGCCTTACCAAATCCATAATTGTATCGTCGTGTCGCCACCCGCCGTGCCAGGTAAAACGCAATCAGAAGTGGAATCGAATTCAGGCCATCCCCAATGTTATGCACGGTATCGGCCAGCAGCGCCACGCTGCCGCTGAGGTAAACGATGAAGATTTGGATAACGGCCGTTACCAACAACAACCCCAGCGCAATCCAAACCGTGCGAATCCCTTCCTCATTCGCCAAAAACGCTTCATTCACCTTGTTGTGCTGGTGGCTGTGACCATGCAAATGAAACACCTTATCCAACACGCCCATAAACCCAGTGTAATGTTTATGGTCATGCGGATGATCATGGTCATGATCATGCGGGTGGTCATGATCATGGGGGTGATCGTGATCATGGTTGTGGTCATGATCGTGATGGTCATGATCGCGTGAATGATCGTGCTCATGCTCGTGATGGCCATGATCGTGTGAATGATCATGATTATGGTCATTTTCGTGGTCGTATATTTGATTGTTACTCATGTTAGAGACTCCCTTCTCTAAAAAAAGATATTTCCACCCTCACCGGAGTGGAGACTTTAGCCGGAACGCCTTCCCGACCCAGCTAATGGCGTTTTAATAAACAATTTGGTAATCAAACAAGAGCCTAAAACGCCTTAATGAACCTGAAGGTACACGTAAACCAATTGCCACATTAATTTCTTCAGGTTCATAAGTCTAGACTCCGATTATGTTTCAGAGGGTGATTGATTTTGCTGAAGATAATTTGTGACCAGCGTTTGATCTGGCAAATTGTTGTGTACATGCTCCAGGTGATACAGCGCCTCTTTAAAAAGTGCGCCCACATGACTGTCATCAATCGAATAAAAAATGTGTTTGCCATCACGCCGCGTTTTTACCAGCCGGATCGCTCGCAGCTTCGACAAATGGTGCGAAACGGCCGAAACTGACGCCGTCACATTTTCACTCAACTCATTGACGCTATACTCCCGAAACGTGAGCAAATAAACAAGCTGCGCTCTTGTTGGATCACCCAGCGCCTTAAACAATTGCACCACATCCTGCAAAATTTCAGGAGGCAATCCATCTTCACCCGGTAAACTGTGTGGAATCGTCATGTTTTTCACCTGAACACTTGAATAGATGTTCAAGTATAGTATATAAAAAATACGAGTATACGCAAATTTTTGTAATAGTCAGCAATTACTTGAAACTGTCATTCCCGCGAAGGCGGGAATCTATTCCTCTTGCAAAAGATGGTTTCCTGCCTTCGCAGGAATGACAATCAGAGGTAATGTGTTTCAACTAACCATTGGCCATTACAGATATAAGCAATTTTTTTGTACGCAATTGCATAGCGTTTTTTCGTTTTGGACAAGTTCGACATATAATATTTTCGTTCTTGTTTTGTCAGATTATGGAGATTTCCACCGATATGTTTCATAAAGGCTCAAAAAACGCACTTATTGCCACCCTATTGATGTTGACAATTGTATCAATCGCTGCTTGCAACGGTAAAAAACCCGTCGTTACGACGATTGATTCAGCAATAGCTCCAACAACAACACCCAAAGTTACGCACTCCGTGCAATTGCCCCAAGAAAATCTTTTACTCTTATGCAATGACACGGCTGCCACGACTGACTCATACAACCTCAATCGCTATGATCTAGGCACGCATGAATGGTCGTCAGCATTAGATGGCCGTAGGTTCGACCGTATTTTCTCTTTGCCCGATCAACATAGTGTCCTGCTGCAAGAGCAATTAGAAGGCGAAGAAGTAACCAGCCAAACAGTCCTCTGGCGTAAAGGACAAGAACAGTTTCTTTTTAACAATACATCCTTCTATACGCAGGGCCAAACTGATCCGACAGGTCAATGGCTGGTTGTTTTATGAAGGTTAAGAAAATAAAACAGTAATAGAGAACTTGTCATTCCTGCGAAGGCAGGAATCCAAATTGAGTCGAGTAGATTCCTGCCTTCGCAGGAATGACAGGACAAAATTCGTGGTTTTTCTATTACCTGATTAATTATTTAACCTCCATTAAACAACGGCCGTTTCGCTCAGCACCACCTGCATTATTAGATTTGACCAGTTGCGCTCAGGGCAAATGTGAAATTACCCCAATTGATGGCATTCCCCTTTGGTCACCTGATAGTCAACGAACCTTATTAAACGACACAACTTCTATGCCTGATGTAGATGTACCACACGGCTTCCTTTTGGGAAATGCTAAAGGGGAGACCATTACCCAGATAAGCCAGACCTCTGTCGGCACGCCCTTTTGGTTTGACGTAGATCAATATGGCTATCTTCGTTGGCAACACGATTTTGAATCACTAGAAAATACAGTGATACTTAATCCAACAGAACTGGTAGTGTCATCAATTGACACAAATGAACCAAAGATTCTGCTCAAAACTGAAGATTTATGGCCACTGCAGCCAGATGAAAATTTCCCACTTTCGCATTATGAATGGGCTGCGGCCATACCAGATAATCCCGATCAGATATTAATCATGGCTGTTGCCTACGATCCCGAAGCTTTACAACCTTCGGGGCCAGGCCTGACAGCAGACAGCTTTCGAAATCAACTTTGGTTATTTAACCAATCTTCAGGCGAATTGACGCTTCAATTCCAACCATTAATTTTAGCCGATAATCCGCGTTTTTCACCAGATGGTCGCTGGCTATTGGTGTGGCAATTCGTCGTTGAGGAACAAAACGATTTAACGACGCTGCCAAAGGTACAATACGCATTGCATTTGTTCGATCTTCACAACAACTGGCAACAAATGACGATTGATGAATTTTTAGACCTTAGCGATTTAGGACAAAGTCACTCAGAGGCTTGGTCGGCAGATGGGCAGTGGCTGTTCATTGCCAACAACGATCAATTATATGCCATAGCGCCCGCTGAAAATCAGCATGTCACTTTCCCACTGGCAGCGGATGGATGTCATCAAGTTGTTTCGCAATGGGAAAACGAGTCGTAAATGATTGAGTGTCTTATAACTTCGTTGCAATATATACAATCCATTCATTCAAATCATACAGTGGCATCCCATCCCGGGCTGGATAAACATTAACGGCCGTAAACCCCGCCGCCCGCATCATCTCCACCATCTCATCCACCGCATACGTCTGGTCACAAAGCTGCACCTCATCCATTTTGCCCGTTTCCAAATGCAAAATGTGAAAACGCTCCACCGACAACGCTTCATCGGCAATCCAAAATCGTTCACCCAGATGCAAAAATGGGGCATCGCCCCACAAGCCGGTATCATCCGTATACCACCAGTTGCTATTTTTTTTGTCTACCTTGTCTTGATTGAGCAGTTCCACACACAATTTACCACCAGGACGCAGCGCTGCTTTGATATTGGCTAACAGTTCCCGCGCTTCGTCTCGCGTCATCACCGCAAGCTGACCATAAAGGAGTATCGCCGCATCAAACTGGCTGGTTCCAAAGTCCATGCCACGCACGTCACGCTGGATGAATGTGCAACGGCCGTTTACCCCCTCTTTTTCCGCCAACTCTCTCGCATACGCAATCGACGCAGGGCCAAAATCAACGCCAGTTACACGCACGCCCCGCTGTGCCAACGGCACTGCATACAACCCAGGCCCACACGTCACATCCAGTAAATTTGCGCCCTCATGCAGCCCTAGCTTCTGCCACATCCAATCCATCTGCGCCTGCCGTTCTCCCGCCTGCCGCGACGCCGCCCCATGCGATTCATCCAAATGCTCACGCAGCATCCGCGCCGAAAAATTAGCATCATCCCACGGCAAATTGCCACCGAAAGACCACGGTAACGGCCGTTCCGGCCGGTTATAAATTCGCCAAAGCGCCTCAGAAAATCTCTTCTCACTCATAACCCATCCAATACTGTTTATTAACCCTCTTTCCTTGCCCTCTGCACCTTGCCCTTCATCTAGTTCGCATCCAT
>QQUD01001058.1 GCA_008501785.1 Chloroflexota bacterium | reverse complement strand
AAATAGAAGGCTGCCCACTGGGAACTGGCGGCACTTCTTCAACCACACGAAACGGTCCTGTGGTTGGTAAGGCGGCTTTTTCCAAAACTTTTTGGCTGGCAACAACCTGTCCCGATTCGGCTTCTTGTTGGGCGGCAACGGCTTCGTCAACGGCCGTTCCCGCCAACACAAATTCAAGGCTTTTACTTCGATCACCAACAATGGTTTCTACACAATGGCCGTATCCCACCCCAATCTTAATCGTCAACGAAAAGGTCGATTCTTTGTTATCTGGGCGCTTAATCGACATTTGCGCAAAGCTGGTCAGCATTAAGCTTTGCATGAAGCGAGCACACGCCAATGCCCGTGCCGCTGCTCGCCCATCCGTATCCAAAAAATAGACCATCATTGCATCGCCATGAAAATGGCTAACCGCACCACCTGCATCATGAATCGCGTTGATCAGCGCTGTAAACGTAATCAACAGCGTGCGATTCAATGCTTCCGCACCACGGGGGCCATCCGCAGCCAGCGTTTCGGCCATTGGGGTAAACCCAGACATGTCGGCAAACAACGTAGCTGCCGTCAGATGCCGTGCCATACCAGGCTGCGCCAGCGACTGATCCATAATCTGCCGCGTCACCGTCATTGGCAAATACGCAGCCAAACGGCGCACCAATCTTCGAGCCGATTGGCTGCCTTGATGGTCAAGATAGGGTTGATATACTACTGAGTCGCTCATAAGAATAATGAATAATAAATAATGAATTGTGAAGTTGGTTTGTCATTCTAGCTGGTTTTTTCTTGATGTTTTTATGCTAGCGTTGATGATGCGGCAAAGCTCATCGCATTCCTGGTATAGGTTGGTCATTTTTTCTATTTTAACCATATGACTGTTCATGATTATATTCAACCAGACGCGAGATTCGTTTAACTCTTTATAGCAAATTTTTAGTTTGTGCTGAAAATCTTTTGAACTTTCAGCACCTCTTGCTTCTGCATAATGTGCTGCTGGAGATGTGCCAGATCGCAATACTTGCCCAGCAATATGATTAGCTGCTCTTTGTTTAATATTCTTTATTTTCCCTAACATTTAAACTGCCCAATAAACATAACTCATGTAAAATCCCCTCCATGAAACGGGCAAGACATTTACTACAATCCTCCATTCTCGTGATTTTATTCTTCGGTCTCGGCAAAGTGACCGGCCTCATTCGTATCCGGCTGGTGGCTGGTATCTTTGGTACCACTCCTGAATTTGATGCATTTACCGCCGCCAACCAGCTACCAGAAGTGTTTTTTGTGCTGATTGCGGGCGGTTCATTGGCAGCTGCATTTATTCCTGTGTACTCAGCCGCATTAACCAATAAATCGGGAAATAGTGCCCGATTAGCCAATACAGTTTTGACCCTGGTCATTTTCATTTTAGGTATAATTTCTGCGATGGGAGCCATTTTTGCCCCCTGGTTGACACGTGCTGTATTAGTTCCCAATTTTACACCAGAATTGCAAATTTTAACTGCAAACATCATGCGCGTTATTTTGATCCAGACAACCATTTTTGGTATCAGTGGTGTTTTGAGCAGTATTTTAAACGCACACCAACATTTTGCTTTGCCTGCTTTGGCTCCGTTGTCACTGGATATTGGGTATGTGGTAGGACTATATTTATTTGTACCACGCTTGGGCATCGTTGGTTTGGCCTGGGGGACCGTTATCGGGGGGATACTACACATTTGCATTCAACTTCCTGCGCTGATTCGATACAAAATAGGATACAAACCAACTCTTGCATTGCAAATGACGGGCGTGCATGAAGTTGTGCGATTGATGGGACCACGAATTGTCACCTTGGGTGCGATTCAACTTGCAGACCTGTTTATTATTCGCATTGCGTCGGGCTTGCCCAGTGGCAGCACGTCCGGCTATTTTTACGGGTTTGCGCTGATGCAGTTTCCCGAGACACTGCTCGGCACAACGATTGCGCTGGTTGTTTTTCCAACGATGGCAGAGTTGTTTAATGCGGGTGATGTGAAGGGGATGAAGAAAACGGCCGTTTCCGCCCTCGGCATCATTTGGACCTTGACCATTCCCGCAGCCGCCATGCTTGTTTTGCTGGGCCAACCTGCAATAGTCTTCTTTTTGCAAGGAGATGTGTTTGATGCTGCGTCAACACAACTCGTCTATTCAGTGCTAATTGTTTTCAGCGTGCGTGTCGTCTCTGAAGCCACAGTAGAAATTGTGGCACGCCTATTTTACGCCCAGCACAACACGCGCACACCGATGTTTATTTACGTAGGCTGGCTCGTTGTGAATGTCAGTTTTGCCTATTTGCTCGTGCAAGGGTTTGGTTTGGGCGTTGTTGGTTTGGCAGGAGCCAGCACAATTGCGTTTACGGTGTTGGCAGTGGTGCTGTTCCAACTCAACCGCAAACGGCTGAATGGTTTGGCTGAACGAGAGTTGGCTGTGATTGGGGGGAGGGCATTGGTGGGAACGGCCGTTATGAGCGTCATCATGCTCCTCATCAGCCAGGTAATCACCTCCCCACTCCTGTACATGGTAGTCGCTGGTGCAATGGGTGGCATCACTTACATCATCATCAACCTCATTCTTGGCGGGAAAGAAATTCCTTCGTTGCTGAAGTTAGTGAGAAAGAAAACGGCCGTTTAAATCTAATGAGTTTGCATTTTTGAACACGTGTTCAAAAATGCAAACTCAACCTTGACAATACCGAACATCCGTGCTAGACTATCAAAGTCTCATAAATCCTGACATCAAACCAATTTATACATTAACTGGTTCATTTGCAGCTTTGCTGATAGCTAACGGCTGAAAGCTGACAGCTAACTACCCCTTGCTGCCACATTAAGGAGAATCCCACATGGCGAAAAAATCAAAATCTAACGGTAGCGGTAACGGCCGTTCCATTTCCCTCGAAAAAACCCTTGACACCCTCACCAAAAAATTTGGCGAAGGCACTATCATGAAGCTAGGTGAAGCAGCCCATCTACAGGTAGAAGCTATTCCCACCGGCTGCCTTTCACTCGACATTGCGTTAGGTGTTGGTGGCGTACCTCGTGGTCGTGTTGTCGAAATCTACGGCCCAGAATCTTCTGGTAAGACTACAATTTGCCAGCACATTATTGCCGAAGCCCAAAAACGAGGTGGCATCTGTGCCTTCATTGACATGGAACACGCCCTCGACCCAGTTTATGCCGAAAAATGCGGTGTCAACATTGACGAGCTTTATGTCTCGCAGCCAGACACCGGTGAGCAAGCGTTAGAAATTGCCGAAGCGCTAATTCGTTCTGGCACAATGGACATCGTGGTTGTGGATTCCGTGGCCGCGCTCGTACCCCGCGCTGAAATTGAGGGCGAAATGGGCGATGCACATGTGGGTTTGCAGGCTCGACTGATGTCACAGGCGCTGCGAAAGCTGTCTGGAGCCATCAAACAAACAAATACGGTCATGCTATTCACAAACCAATTGCGCTCAAAAATTGGCGTCATGTTTGGCAGCCCTGAAACAACCAGCGGTGGCAATGCGCTCAAATTCTACGCCTCTGTGCGTATGGACATTCGCCGCATTCAGGCGATCAAAGCGGGCGGTGATGTCACAGGCAATCGCACCCGCATTAAGGTCAAGAAAAACAAAGTTGCCGCCCCCTTCACCGAATGTGAATTCGATATCATGTACAATGTTGGCGTTTCGTTGACGGGCGATGTGCTAGACCTGGCTGTCGGGTACGGCTTTGTAGACAAACGAGGCGCTTACTTCCGCTATGGCGAAACATTGCTGTGTCAGGGGCGCGAAAATGCAAAGGTTTACCTGGCTGAAAACCCAACCATTTTAGACGAGCTTGAGTTTTTGATTCGTCGCGAAGCTGGTTTGCCAACGGACGAATTTGAACCAGCCGCCGCCCCTAACGGTGAGGTGGTTGGAGAATTTTAAAGTTGCCAATGGTCAATTGCCAACTATCAATTGTCAATGAGCGTTTCTTTCATTGACAATTGGCAATTGACCATTAGCCATTGACCATTATTCTGCCAGTGCTTTTTCAATCACGGTCCGATCTTCCTCGGACATGGGAAGCTGCAAGGCAAGCTGCTGACCTTGCGGTGACATTTTTTTCCACGTCATTTGCAAAATATAATCAATTTTGCCGACTTCGCTCAGAAAGAAGCTGGCAAATTGTGTTTCTAAAAACACAAGACAGAGTGCGTCTTCAAGGGCTTGCACCTCAGGGTCTTGCTTGAGGCATTTTTTGGTGATCAGGTCTTTGACACGATTAACGGCCGTTTCCCCATACCCTACTGATTGCATGATCACGGCTATTTACCTCCATCCGATTCGGGTCCTCAGCCAAAACAACATCAATTAGGGCAATCGCCCGGTTTAACATTTGCTTACTCATCAGACATTTCCTTTCGTTGTTGCAGCAATTGGTGCTATTCTACCATCCAGCATTATCAAACAGTCCAATTCATAAGGAAATCATAAATGGACGACGTAAAAGTCAAGATTTTGAAAGAAA
>QQUD01000450.1 GCA_008501785.1 Chloroflexota bacterium | reverse complement strand
CGGCTTAACAATCTTGTTGCTCGTTGGCTACTTCGTCATTCAAGATGCAACGACCTTTGTGATTATGCTCGTCTTAACTGGCATCTTCTGGTCGTGCGTGAATGTGAACAGCCTACCGCTGGTTTATGATTACGGGGATGAACGCCGTATCGGCGCTTATACCGGCTTGTATTACTTCTCATCACAATCTGCTGCTGTTTTAGGACCCACATTCGGTGGAATTGTTGTCGATTTGTTGAATAATGAGTATCGATGGTTGTTTGTATTTAGCGCTATTTTTATGGCAGTTGCTTGGATAGTGATGACGCGTGTACAACGTCACGCTGAATGACAATCGTAGGGCAAGACCTTTCTTGCTAGCAGGCTGTTGGAGAAGTCGGAATAAGAGGAATTGGACGCAGATTTACGCGGATAAACGCTGATAAGAAGGGGATTTAGTCCTCAAATGTTAATTAATCTGCGTTAATCATGAAAATCTGCGTCCAAAAAAATTTTCTCCGACAAGCTGCTAGAACGGATGAAACACTGTTTCATCCTGTAAGAAAAGCTGCAAAAATCCGTCAAATCCGCCTCTAATTTTCATTTGTGATGATGGACCCTGTCTATAAAATCTCCTCAATACTATGAATCTCCGCTTTATAGATAATTTCTATGCTAATCATAGACAGTATTGTCTTGAGCTATAACATGCCCTCTGATACGCTTTTCTTTATGCTTATTTGTTTTTTTGCAATTGAATAACTGTCTGGAGGAAATGCTATGCAAATTCGAATCTTGTACGTTGAAGATCACCCACAAAACATGCTGTTGGTACGGCGCATTGTGGAAGCAGAGGGATATGAGCTGTTGGAGGCTGAGAATGGTACGGTGGGATGGGAAACGGCCGTTTCTCAAAAACCCGATCTCATTCTGATGGACCTACACTTGCCAGGAGCCATCAGCGGCATTGAACTCACCAAAAAGCTCAAACAAGATGACCATTTGCGAAGTATTCCCGTTATCGCACTGACTGCTTATGGTCATGGCGCTGTCGAAGAGATGGCCATGGCTGCTGGATGTGATGACTTTTTGCACAAACCAGCGGACATCCGCCAAATTCGTGCGGCCATCAAGCAGCACCTCAACTTACAACAACCACAAACACAGCCAGCAATCTACGCATTCATCTAAATCATTATGAGTTATTTAACCCACTTAGAATGTTCCCTCACTAGCAAGCGGTACGATGCTGAACAGTTAATTCGTTTGAGCGATGAAGGCTTGCCGCTGCTGGCTCGTTATGATTTGGAAAAAGCCCGTGCTGAGCTGGACCGAGATGAAGTGATGAAACGGCCGTCTTCCATGTGGCGGTTTCAAGAACTGCTGCCCGTTCGTGATTCAAAACATATTGTTTCACTTGGCGAAGGTGGCAAACCCATCGTCAAACTGCCGCAGCTCGGAAACAAATTTGGTCTGAACAACTTGTTTATGAAAGATGAAGGTCAAAATCCCACTGGCAGTTTCAAGGCTTTGGGTTTGGCGGCGGCGGTTAGTCGCGCGATTGAACTGGGTGTGACCGAATTTGTGATCCCCACAGCAGGGAATGCGGGTGGCGCATTGGCCGCCTATGCAGCCCGTGCTGGTGTCAGTGCCCATGTTTACATGCCCGCCGATGCACCGCTGGTGAACATCACCGAAGTGCAAATGACCGGCGCAGATTTGCATCTGGTCAATGGGCTGATTAACGATGCGGGTCGTGAAGCTGCGGAAGCAGCCAAAGCAGCAGGCAACTGGTTTGATGTCTCTACACTGAAGGAGCCGTATCGTCTGGAAGGCAAAAAGATAATGGGCTATGAATTGGCAGCTCATTTCAATTGGCAACTGCCTGATGTGGTTATTTACCCGACCGGCGGCGGCACTGGGTTGATTGGCATGTGGAAGGCGTTTGACGAAATGGAAGCGCTCGGCTGGATTAGCAGCTATCGGCCACGCATGGTGGCTGTGCAGTCGGATGGCTGTGCGCCCGTTGTGAAAGCCTTCCACGATGGCGATGAGATGACTGGCGTTTGGGAAAATGCACATACGCTGGCTGGCGGTTTACGTGTGCCAGCTGCGGTTGGTGGACGGCTGATGTTGACGGCGCTGCGGGATAGTGATGGAACGGCCGTTTCCGTCTCCGATCACCGCATCTTGCAGTCACAGCAGCTATTAGCCCAGCAAGAAGGTATGTTTGTCTCACTCGAAGCGGCCGCTACCATTGCCGCGCTCGAAGATTTGACCCAATCCAACTGGATTGATGCAGATGAGCGTGTGTTGGTATTTAACACTGGCAGCGGCATCAAACACCGGCTTTTGTTAACATAAAAACTTAGCTGCAACAAACTTTGTTTACAAAAAGGACGTGGATTGTTATCTGTGTCCTTTTTTGTGCCAAATACCCCACCCCCTGCTGTGGCCACGTCTTCAGACCATGCAGATATTCCCTTTCGGTCTCCAGACCATTTCTCCGCCTGTTGCTGATGGCTGAATGCTGATAGCTGATAGCTGAATGCTATTAGCTAAATGCTATAATACCCTCCATGTCTCTCTTCACATCCAATCGGGAACGTCTTCTTTGGTTTTGTGTTCTGGCTGTCATGGTGGCGATCTACTCTACCTTGGGTCTGGCTGGCAGGCTGGCCGAGGTGCTGCGCGAGCGCGACTTGGTAGAAGCCTTGTTTGCCTTTGGCTTTCTCTTGGTACTTGTGACCATTTTGGGAAGCGCGATGAAGAGGCGGCCTGGACGGCGCGAAATTTGGGTTACGATTGGGGTTACGGCCGTTTACGGCATGCTGCTGCTCAGGGTTTTTCTCAGTCCTCAGGAGCGGACGCATCTCATTGAGTATGGTGTGGTCGCTGTTCTTATTTATCATGCATTGATTGAGCGGAGGCGAAACGGCCGTAACGTCCCGACCCCGGCCCTCCTTGCTGTTTTACTGACAGTGCTTTTAGGCTGGCTCGACGAGGGTATACAGGCATTTTTGCCCAATCGTACCTATGATGTGCGAGATATTGCCTTCAACGTTCTCGCGGGGCTGATGGCGGTTGTGGCAAGTCAGGCGCTGGCTTGGGCGCGACGGCGTCGAGGGTAATATTTTGATCATATTTCTAAGTGCGTCGATTTGTCTAGGTGGTTTCGGCAATGAAATTCGTAGCCGTAGAAAAACGAAAGAAGAATGAGAGCCAATCACATACCGTTATTGGGTTTAGATGAACAAACTAACTTCAAATTTTAGGAGAATAACATTAATCAAGACATAGGAATTGATATAAAGGCGGCGCAGTCATTCCTTGCAGAAAAATTCAAAAGTTCGATTGCTGACGTTTTGTTGATTGGCGAAGGAGCCTGGTCACGCTGTTTTGGCTTTTATCACAATGGTGAAGAACTTGTGGTCCGCTTTGGCAAATACATTGATGACTTTGAAAAAGATAAACATGCTTATCGGTATGCGACCCCCAATCTCCCGATTCCTGAACTGCGTGACTTAGGCACATACAGTGATTTGTACTATGCGATTTCGACGCGCGTTCATGGGGTGCCACTTGAAAGTATAAACACGGCTCAATGGCGTGCAGTCGTCCCCTCACTTGCTGCTGCAATGGAGGCAATGCGTCAAGCGGATATTTCATCAACATCGGGCTTTGGTGGATGGGGGCCAGATGGCAATGCCCAACGGCGGACCTGGCCGGAACGACTGTTGACTGTAAATGAGGATAACCCAGAGCATCGCACCTATGGCTGGCGAAAGCGGTTGGCAGAGTCGTCACCAGAGGGGGCTACTGTTTTTACCTGGGGCTACAACTTGCTGAAAGAAGTTGTAAGTGATGCTGTGCCACGATCATTGTTACATTGTGATCTTGCTAATCGCAACGTGTTGGTTGCAGAAAACAAAATCTCTGGCATTTTTGACTGGGGGTGCTCCATCTATGGGGATCATTTGTATGAGTTAGCTGCATTTACATTTTGGTCGCCGTGGCACTCGCAGCTAGACGTGCCCATGCTCCAAGCCGAACTTGCAAAGCGATGGCATGACGCAGGATACATTCCCAAAGATATTGAAAAACGACTTTGGGCCTGTTATCTGCATCTTGGCCTTGAACATATTGCCTATAACGCTTATCTAAGTAATTGGCAAGCGATGTTAGAAACGGCGAATCGTATGAAGGTTTTAGCGGCCTGATCGGGGTAGATCACAAAAAAATTTGTAAACATGGTATCCTTACCGCGTCTTGACCAAAATGGGACGCAGATTTTCAAGATGAACGCAGATTTTATTCTTTTTCCGCGTTTTCCGCGTTTTCCACACCCTATTTTCAGGACAGACATCATGAACGTGGTACACCACCACCCATGAAAACCATAGTGCGATTTGGTAAATCGCATATCGAATTCTCTACCGGACAGTAAAGATTTAACAAAATAACCAATAGAAAAAATGTCGATCATGGGTAAACTCCTAGGTCTTCCACAACCAAAACAGGAGTATATTCATGACCGACAAGATGAAAGTTTACAC
>QQUD01000484.1 GCA_008501785.1 Chloroflexota bacterium | reverse complement strand
AGATGAGGGCATTGGTGACGACGCTGTTGTTGTCGTCGTTTTCTAGTAAAACACGAATTTGGGTACCTTCTACGCGGAATGGGGTGGTGTTGGCGGCAATAAACGGCCGTTGTCCAGCTTCAACCCGCTGATGTGTGTAACTGTACGTGTCTGGCGGGCTTGCCTGCATACTGTTTGCCGTTTCATATGCCTCCAAGCGGAAAATGACATGATTGCTGCGGCCAAATATGTTGCTGCCAATCACATCCCAGTTGTAGATGTGGGTGTTGCTGCCTGGGGTGGTAGTGATGTTGGTGGTGAGGGTGGTAGAAACAGGCTGGGCAAGCGCCCAGGAGCCACCCCCATCGAGCGAGAAAAGGCCGCGCACGCTGCGGTATGGTCGGTTTTGCGGATGGGTGAGGGTGTATTCGATGGCAATACGGCCGTTTTCCAAGACCTCACCATTCACTCCTGTTTGTGTGTCATCTGCAAGTTGCTGTAAATGGATAGTTGCTGGTTGTTGATTGGGGCTTAATGGTGTTGTCGCCACACGTTTGTTCCAGTAAATGCGATTACTGCCTGACCTGTTGTCTATAAAGCGATTGTAAATATCTGTAATGCGCTCATTCCCAAAAACCAGGTCTAGATCGCCATCGTTGTCCAGGTCTCCCCAGGCGACGCTGCTGGAGGGGGTGTTCAGGTTCGTTGTCCAGGGTAGATTAACGGCCGTTTGCAAAACGCCTCTCTGGTTGACATAAATGATGTTTTTGTCGGCCCGTGCGCCCCCTTGCCCACGCCGGTTTGCGGCGGCTAAATCCAGGTCGCCATCCCCATCGACATCGCCCCAGGCAAGCGCTTGGGTATCGTCCGCATCTAGGGAAGACCAGGAGGGTGAGGATGCCAGCCAGCCGCCGTAGTTCAGATAGAGGTGGTTGTTATCGCTGCTGTTGCCGACGGCGAGATCGAGACGGCCGTCACCGTTGACATCGCCCCAGGCGACGCTGAGGGATTGGTCGTCACTGCCAAAGGTTTGCACGTTGTTGTCGGAAATACGGCCGTTTACATTAATATACAGCCGGTTTGGTTCCAGATAATTGCTGACTGCCAGGTCCAGATCACCGTCGTTGTCTACATCTCCCCAAGCCATTCCCGTAGTAAACGTCCAATCCGTGCTGCCATCTTGCCGGAGGCCAAAGGTGATTGGTGAGGTTGCTGTTAAATCTCCTTCCACATTGAGATAAAGCTTATTTGGATGAGTGCTGTCATTTCCGATAGCCAGGTCTAAATCGCCATCCTGATCAACATCGCCCCAGGTCACGGATCGGGTGCTGTCTGCGAGACCAAATGGAACGGCATTTTCAGGGTCGATACGGCCATTATTGTTTACATAAAGAAGGTTTTGTTCACCTGCTGCACTGTTGCCCAGGTTGCCAACTGCGAGATCGAGGTAGCCATCGCCATTGACATCACCCCAGGCAACACTGGTTGTGTTGCTGAAAAACTGGGTCAATTCAATGACTTCGCTGGCGATTCCCCCGTCTGAACTGTTTACATAAATGCGGTTTGGCTGCCCCTGAACAACACCAAAATCGTCGAAAAATGCGGTGCGTGTGGCGTCTCCGCCAAAGTTGCCCACTGCCATATCCAGCAACCCATCGTTGTTCATGTCGCCGAGGGCAATGCTGCTGGTGTCGTCAGTTGGGTATTCGTCTTGCCAGGTGATTTTTTGGGGCATGGGCCATTGCCGGTTGATAAACACTTTGATGATGGAGCCATAATGGAGTATCAAATCTTGATCATCGTCTTGATCAAAATCAACCCACACCATGTTTTCACCTCTTTCCAAGCCTTTAGACTCCCAGGCGTGGAATTGGTTGAGTCTGCCATCTGTATTGAGGTAGACGCGCTCTTTTTGGTCAGTGCTGGAACCAATTGCCAGGTCTAGATCGCCATCGTTGTCGGCATCCCCCCAGGCAACGCTCCAGCCCAGGCTGAGCTGGGCTGGTTGCCAATCAGGAAAATTGGCGTTGATCGTGCCATTTGTGTTAGGGAAGTAACCATCAATACCCCCAAACCAGCGATCAACGATGGCTAATTCTGGATAGCCGTCGCCGTTGACGTCGCCCCAGGCGATGTCACCCACGGCGCTGGTGAAATCCATCACTTGCTGTGAAAATGTAAATGTGCCATCTGCTGCATTTTTATAGATGACGGACGGATTGTTGGGATTGTTGTCGTTGCCAACAGCAAAATCTAGAAATTGATCGTTGTTGATGTCGGCAAGGTCAATGCTGAGGGTGTTGTCTGTTGGATTTTCATCGCTCCAGGCAGGTGTGGCGGTTAGCATCCCGTCTTCGTTGGCAAAGATGTGATTAGGTTGGCCGTGATTACCGACGACGAGGTCTAAACGGCCGTCTCCATTCATATCACCCCATTTCAGATCACGCGTGTTCTCCTTGAGCGTATCGGTCCAGACTGGGGTGGCTTGCAAGGTGCCGCTAATGTTCAGATAGAGATTGTTTACATCTCCCAAGTTACCAATCGCCAAATCGAGATCGCCATCGCCATCCACATCGCCCCAGGCGGCTGCATAGGATGCACGGGTGACGGGTTCTGTCCAGGCGATGCGGGTAAAAATGCCGTTGTCATTGAGAAAGACCCGGCTTGGTTTGCCGTTAATCGGCACAGCCAGATCGAGATCGCCATCGCCATCTACATCACCCCAATCCATATTCTTGGCACCAGAGACTTTGACAATGGTGCGTGGCAGCGTGTTCAGCCGTAAATTGGCCGTGCCTAATTGTTCAAGCTGAACTTGTGGGTTTATGGGGATGGGCTGCGTGACTTGTGTGGGAGACTGTTGGTTGGGTGTGGATGCTTCAATGGAAATGGCAGAGAGGATGGTGCCGAAGCTGACAAGAGCTAACATCATCGCGAATAAAACAACGATCAATCGCCGTCGGCGCATGGATACGAGAGACATATCGCTTCTCCATTTTTCTAATGCGGTTCGAATATTGATATTAATCAGGCAAGTTGTTGTTGATAGATAGCTTTATTGTAGCGCTATTTGCCTGGATTTGCTGGTTGCAATTGAATTTTGGAGGATGAGCGTGACGGGGGGAAGGGCAACAGCGGATAAAAATAAGGAACGGATAAAACCCCCTTTCTTGATCCGTTCCTTATTTTTATCCGTTGTTGCCTATATTGTTTTCGCTATGGCATCCACACATCAAATGTTGGGAATGCGGCGTTGCTGGTGGCAATTGTGGTGCTGTTTCCGGAAAGGTCGGTACTCGATAACGTCCATGCGCCATTTTGGCCCGAGGCAACGACAAATGCGCTGTCGTTGAGCCATTGCATAACGGCCGTTCTGTCTGACGTAACAATCTGCACTGGGGCTGCATCGAGTTGGCCGATGCCATAAAAGCCTGATCCGGCATACAAAAATGCATTTCCGCCAGCCGCCCATTCAAAGAAGGTAAGTTGGGCGTCGGTTGTGTAGGCGACGGGAGTGCCGCCGCTGCCGGTTGCGAGTGACAAAGTTGGCAATGCGCCTGTGCCGATTTCGCTGGCGATGTAGGCGACGCGATTGCCTGCGCCGGTCCAACGTACATTGCCAAAGAGGATATTGCCGGAAACGGCCGTTAACGTCTGCGCTTCTCCCGTTGACCCGATTTCATACAGCGTAAAGTTGGCATCTGGGCTGAACTGCTCACGATTGGGGACTGCCACAAATGCACGGCTGCCGTTTGTGGCCCAGTGTGGTTGCGGATAATAGATGTATTCGCTGGCTGTGTTTACAAGGTCAAATGTGATCACTTCTTCGCGACCACTGCCATCCAAATTGGCGCGAACCACTTTTTCAGCCCCCCCCGCAATAATTTTGTTGCCAGTGGAAATGTCAAATATGCCGCCAAGCTCACCAACGTCAAACCGCTGGAGCAGCTCGTTATTGAGCGAGATGGTCCATAAATCTTCCTGGTTGGAGACGCCGGGACCAATCAGGTTGGCTAAATCGGTGTTGAAGGCTAAACCCTGACTGTTGGGCAGCCATTGCACCTGGCTGATGAGCAGCGCTGATTCGGCGGTATCTATGCCACGTAAGGATGCTAAGTCGCTCGATTGGACAAGAAGACGGCCGTTTCCGCCACCCACATCCACAACATGCAGCTCATTCGCGTTAAAATTGCCGGTGGTATAGGCAACCTTTTGTCCATCAGGTGAGAGAAGAAGCTGATTCACATCGCCGGCAGCAGTAATTTGTTGCACATCCGTGGCGGTGGGTGGGTTTTGGGTCAAATCTAGTGTGACGGTCCACACGCCTGAATTATCGGCGTAGGCAAGACGGCCGTTTGCTGCCACGAGCGACGAGGATGACTCAGTAAGCTGGTCAGGTTCAGTTGTCGGGGTAATTGTTGGCTCAGGCGTAGGTGTTGGTGGGGCGCTTGCGACCGGAACTGCGTCGCTGTTCGTTGCTTGCGAATATTGAGCACCACCAGCAATCCAGCATTCCGTTACCACCGTGACGCTTGATGGGCATGCAATTTTCCACCAACC
>QQUD01000858.1 GCA_008501785.1 Chloroflexota bacterium | reverse complement strand
CCGGACCAGGATTACCTTTGCAAGAGTAACGCAAAGAAAGTCGTGGCACGTTCTCATCGACTACTTCGGGTTGTGTGATGGCTAATCGGGCTTGTCGTGCCAGCCGGTCCACCCGTTCATTCATGGGATCACCGGCATGGCCTTTCACCCAATGCCATTCGATGTCATGTTGTTTCACTTGTGGCCACAGGGCTTTCCACAAATCAACATTTTGTACCGGTTTGCCTGTTTTGCTTTTCCAACCGCGAGCCGCCCATCCTTCAATCCATTCGGTGATACCGCGCCGCACATATTGGGAATCGGTGTGGAAGGAGATGGAACACGGCCGTTTCAAAGCCCTCAACGCCTCAATTGCAGCCTTCAACTCCATCCGGTTATTCGTCGCTTGCGGATCATTGCCCGTCAGCACCTTTTCATTTTCACCAAATTGTAAAACAGCCGCCCAACCCCCAATCCCTGGATTGGGGTCGGCTCCCCCGTCACTGTAGATGATTACTTGATCAGTCAATATTTCTCACTTTTTATTGGTAACCATTTATCAGTATTCGGTAAGCGGCAAGAGTCTTATCTCTTTACCATTTACAGATTACCGGTTACTGATTACTTTTTACCGATTTCGATTCCGCACAACTTCAACCATTTCGGCTACATCTGTAAACTTCACCCGCGGACGACCTTGTTCTGCCCCGCGTGCCAGTTCCATTTCGTCAAGATATTGCCAATCGGCATATCGTACCACATCGGGCTGCCGTTCACGAACGAAGGAAACGGCCGTTTCCACGTCCGGCAACGACGGCTGCAAATGCACCCCATTTGCTAAATCTTTAAGCATCAACTCCACCGTTTCGGTAGCATCCGGCTTGTTGGTTCCGATCACACCAGAGGGGCCACGTTTAATCCAACCTGCCGTATAATGCCCAACCAACGGCTCACCAGAGTCACCTTCTAACACACGCCCCTGCTCATTTAAAATAACACCCCAGCTCTCATTAAAAGGAACCCCCTCTACGGGTACACCACGATAGCCAATTGAACGAAAAACAAGCCCAACTGATATATCCTCAATCGTCTCGGTGGCTCGTGGACGCAACGAGCCAGAATCAGTGGCATACAGCTCGTTTTTCACCAATCGCATTTTTGCTACTTTGCCATTTCCATTGTCAATTAGTTCAGTGGGTGAAACCAAAAAACGAACTGTAATTTTACGTGATTTACCTGTAAACGGCCGTCCCGCATACGATTCAATAATTTCAATTTTGCGCGTAGTAGACCTATCCGCATCCACCAGAGAATTCTGACTCAATTCATCTAACGCGGCTTCTTCTGGCAAAACACGAATATCACAATCTTCCATTTCCCCAAGCTCTTTAATTTCTGGAGTAGTAAAGGCCGCCTGTGCTGGCCCGCGCCGTCCTAATACGTAAACTTCTTTGATATTGCTATTACTGAGTGCTTCTAATGCGTAATCAGCAATGTCAGTTTTCATCAGCTCTTCTCGCGTCCGGCACATAATACGGGCCACGTCCATAGCCACATTGCCCACGCCAATGACAGCAACACGCTCCTGAGTAAGATCGAATTGATGATTGCGGAAATCTGGATGACCGTTATACCAGGCAACAAATGAGGTAGCGGCATGACTGTTTTCTAAATCAATGCCGGGGATGTTGAGGCGGCGGTCTGTTTGCGCCCCAATGGAGTAGAGAATTTGGTGATAATGTTTGACGAGATCGTCTACGCAAACGTGTTTGCCTAATTCAACATTGCCGAAGAAACGAACATTCGGTTTTTTAGCTGTTCTGTCAAATATTTTGGTAACAGATTTGATCTTGGGATGATCGGGCGCGACACCAGCCCGCACCAAACCAAATGGTGTGGGCAATCGATCATAAATATCAATTTCGATGGTAAGTTTTTTTTCTTTCAACAACCTTTCGGCTGCATAAAAACCGGCTGGACCGGCTCCAATAATTGCGACGCGTAGTGGATTAGATTCGCTCCCTACCTGTGACATGTGGTTATTGCTCCTTTTTTGGCGCGGTTGGAGGACGGTCGCGGTTATTTTGGTGGATAACGGCCGTTTTCTCCAATCACCGGGAATTAGTGGATATTGTAAAGTGCGTTCAGCACCAATAGGACAATGTTTATTCTGCTAAAATTTGTGTTTCTAACGTGTTGCGTTCACCTCGATATAGATCTCGCTGCGCTTTCATGACATCACCAATTGAAATCATACCTATCAATTGATTATCCGTCACAATCGGCAGGTGGCGGAAGCGCCGTTCCGTCATTGTATGGGCAACCGACATCAAATCATCATCCGGTAGACCTGTAACAATGTCAGCCGTCATCACCTCACTGACAAGTGCGGTTGGCGCACCTGGGGTTTGCCCTAACCGCCTTACAATATCACGCTCTGACAAAATACCAATCGGTGCAACATCTTCATTGACGACAATGAGTGCACCAATATTATGTTGAGATAACAAAACGGCCGCTTCTTGTAGTGTTTGCCCAGGTTCAATTGTGATCAATCGTTGCCGTTTCGTAGACAGAATTGTGCTCACCTTCATCTCACCTACCTCCAATATTCTCAGCTAAGGTCGACAGAGACCATTTCCTAAAAGTCTAAAGAATTATGCTCTGCCAAGGTTTTACTCATATTGTAACTGACTAGATACCAGTTACTGAGTAAATGAAGGTTATTATTATGAGGTTAAGATGTACGTTAACTAAACCTTAATGGAATTAAGGTAGACCTTTAATGGAATTAAGGTAGACCTTTAATGGAATTAAGGTAGACCCTTAATGGAATTAAGGTAGACCTTTTTGGAATTAAGGTAGGTCTCCTGTGTAAATCGAATTGTTAATTCGATATGCGATTTACCAAATCGCACTACGGTTTTCATGGGTGGTGGTGTGCCACGTTCATGATGTCTTTAATGCAATTAAGGATTTACAACAGCATTGGGAATTTCAGTACAAGCAAGGCATGGTTTTTCTTGACGCATAATCGCATAACCTGCCTGCGGGTCTGTATTTTCCATGACAACAAAGTCAAGATTATAAACAATTACCATGTCTACATTATAACGATTTTTGGCAATTTCTATCGCTACTTTTAGCCAGGTTGCCTGGTTTGCCAACGTCGTATTTTTCGCCCAAGCATATGCATTTGGCAGCTCGCCAACTCCTTCAGATGATAAATAACCAAGCTCGGTAATGCATAACGGGCGTATTCCCCCAAACGCATCCCGATACCTGTCCAACGTCCGCATAAAATACCAACTGTGATGATCAACGTCTGCGGGATGCCCACTGTTTTGATTAGGTGATGTGGCTCCTAATTTATAATGAACACCCATACAATCCATAAACTCAGCAGCACCTGCGTCATACAATTCATCCACATAATCGCCATCATCCATCACATACGCACTTGGATGATACCCAGTTGAGGCAAGTCCTCCTGCAATCACCACAATATCGTTATCAACACCTTTGATGGCATTGTATGTAGGCTTCAACATCTCATCCACATACTGTGTTGGGGAAATTTCCCCCTTTGGCCACGTTTGCTCCAAATTCATCTCATTCCAAACTTCAATCGCGTCCGGGTCTAATTCGGCAACCCCCTGTACAAAATCAACGTATCGCGAAAATTCAATGCTGCCCGGTTGGGGGTGCTCGTCTTTGCCAATAATGGACAAAATGATTTTGTAACCATAATCATGCGCTCTCTGAATATCGCCTGCCACCAAACCGGGAGAATCACCTGGGGTCCAGCGAATTTCCATTTTTACCCAGGTCATATTTTCCATGTCCAGCATCGTGCTTACATTGTCAAAATTGTTTATCTCGACGCCATACCCAAAACTGGTTGTAACAGGGGGCTGTGATAATGATTCGGGCACACCACCCGTTCCATTTGGCAAAATAATTTTATCGCCGGGATAAATCAGATTGAGATCGGCAATTTGTGGGTTGAGTGAATCTAATACCGCAAGTGTGGTGCCATGCGCTTTAGCAATCTTCCACATCCAATCCCCAGCCTGCACAATATAAAAGTTACCTTCAGAAACACCACCAGTTGCTCCAGATACAGGAATTATGAGAACGTCATCAGCATAGATCATGTTGGGGTCTATTATTTGAGGATTTGCCTGCATCATTGCCGCCAGTGAAACGCCATACTGGGCAGCAATGCCAGATAATGTTTCTCCGCGTTTTATGAGGTGGGCAGTTGTGGCGGAAACGGCCGTTACCCACACAACCAACACAATAATCATCAACCCTATTGAAAAATAACGCGACCCTTTCATCAGACCCTCCTGCGTCAATCGAACATCCTGTTCGATACCCGATTTAGAAAATCGGGCTACAGCAACAATCCGTATCTTACTATTTTACATCATAAACATCTTATCCTTTTTCACAAGCCAAAACATATCAACAAAATGTTGTATACTTGCCCACGAATGAAAATGTAAAAGCGCAAATCATTCACAAAATCCCACAAAAGTTCCTCAATAGACAATTTA
>QQUD01000620.1 GCA_008501785.1 Chloroflexota bacterium | reverse complement strand
TGGGTTGCGATGCCGCGCAGGTGGGCCAGGGCTTCGTACAACTCGCTTTCTTCTGATGTGAGCTGCTTTGGAACGCGTATTTTTACGGTGGCTAATAAGTCACCAAATGTACCCTTTTTTTGGAGATTTGGCATGCCTTTTCCTTTTAGGCGGAAGGTTTGTCCGCCTTGTGTGCCTGCGGGAATGGTGAGGTTGACTGGGCCGGTGATGGGTGGAACAGCGACACGACCACCGAGAACGGCCGTGACATCTTCCACTTCAATCGTCGCCTTTAAATTGTCATTATCCCGTGTTAAGTCGGCGTGAGGTGCAATCGACACCACTAAAAAAAGATCGCCCATGCGACCTTGCCCCATGCGACCTTTGCCGCGAATGCGAATTTTCGAGCCATTTCGTGCGCCTGCGGGAATCTTGGCTGTAAAACGACGGCCGTTTTGAGTAAAAGCACGTGATGCGCCTTGATAAGCCTCTTCCAAAGTGATGGTTACTGGTTCGTCAATATCTAGATTAAACGAAGACGGCCGTTGAAAACCCCCGCCACCAGAATTGGCAAAAATCGAGCTAAAGAAATCGGAGAACCCCCCGCTGCTTGCGCCACTGCCAAAAATGTCACCAAAATCGACATTCCCTTGATAGCCACCGCCATTTCCGCCCATCCATTGTGAAAAGTCAAAGCCACTGGGTGCGCCACCCATATTGGCATATTGATGATAGGCAGAACCTAATCGATCATATTTGGCCCGGTTATCTTCATTGCCCAGTACCTCGTATGCCTCATTAATTTGTTTAAACTTATCTTCAGATGCTTTATCGTCGGGGTTTTTATCAGGATGATACTCTCTGGCGAGCTTGCGATAAGCTCGCTTGATTTCTTTTTCGTTTGCTCCCTTTGCGACCCCTAAAACTTTGTAATAATCAAGATATTCCATTTATTGCTTTTTCCCACGAACAGCGCCCCATTGATTTCTGACAGTGCTGTATAGTTAATTATTTTAGAGAGGAGTGGACAGCCCTGTCAAGGCAGTAAGGCGAATTCATATATTGTTTTAACTATCATTATGAAGTTTAACTTTCATTTAGAAGGTTGTTCGTTGTTTTTATTCTCATGCAAACCTGCAACTGAGTTGATGGTTGCCCACCAATTATTAATTTGTTTCAGGGTTAAATTGATATGAGCAGCCCAGTCACCTGAATGAATAGGCGGTAAACCTTTGACGTATTTGGGTTGTCCCAGATACATCCATGCTGTTTCGGAACGGCCGTTTCCCAACTTTACCAACCTTTGTAAACGGCAGTAAGCCGATAGGGTTGGCTGTTTCGGATTGTACCCTTCAAGCGTATCCAAGTTGGCCATCACTGATGCATAGAACGAAGGATCAACTGTAATGAGCTGCCCTTTCACTTGTTTGCCGGGCTGTTCAATCATCATCGGATAGTTGCCCATATCGAAAAGAAGGCCGTGGGGGAATACGGCCGTTTCCATCTTCATAGCGGCATTTCTCAATAAATAATGATTTGGCTGCCCAGGCAGCAAGGTTCCATAGACAAAAAATGGTAACATGGGTTTTCGTTCGCACACCTTTGTAATCGTTTAAACATTGTTATATAGCGATTACCCTTACAATGCCAACATTTGTTAATGAATTTCTAGGCTGAACGAATTTCTTTCCAACAAATTAAACATGAATGACACGTACTTCTTATAATCCGTGTTATCCGTCCACTCTGTGTCCAATTTTCTTAAAAAGGGGTTGGTCTTCGTTTTAGTTTGCGTTATAGTATCAAGGAATTGGCCCTCGTAGCTCAAAGGATAGAGCAATCGCCTCCTAAGCGATCGATGATGGTTCGAGTCCGTCCGGGGGTATACAATAAAGACGAACCGTTTTGCGGTTCGTCTTTATTATTGAAAATTTTGACCAGATTGTATACCAAACTCAATTCTATGCTGAGTCACTTGGTAAAAGTAGGTGGTCAAAAATATTTTGACGCAAGATAAAGCGCATCCCGAGCAGCCAGATCAAAGATGCCATCATCAAGGATACATAGCCAGGTGGCGGCAACTTCAACATGCCAAAATAATTTGCCACAGGTTTAGTATTCAGCATTACCAAAAAAGCAACAGTCAAAATGATCACCATCCACATCGGTTGTCGATTGGAAGTGACCTCACGCCAGCCTGTAAAAAACGAATGTGGTGGATTTAAAAACAAGACAAACAAAATGGCGACCAATGTCAAGAATGCCGATAATGTCGTTTGTGCCACAACCGTGGATGCGATAATTTCAAAATCAGTTGTTAGATCGTAAGCGACCCCAGTAAATGCCTCCAATCGTTCAACGGCTCTCGGTGGCAGGTCGTTTTCACTGAGATTTGTCGAAAAAGTGGACACCGTAAACGAGTAAAGTAACACACCCAACAACATTGTCCACAACGTGTACGGAATCACCAGCCGCACGAGAGAGCGAAGCAGCGGCTCAGCTTTTTCTTTCGCATTTGCCCACAGCATTAAAGCAAAAGCCGGGATGCCGACGCTAAAGGTTGTCAAACCCGTTTGCGCTGGTTCAAAGGGAAAACTAATTCCCACCATCATCACGCCAATGATGATAAACGCATAGATAAGCGATCGGCCAATGAGCAAATAGGTCGCATCAATAATGCCGTTGATCACCCGTTTGCTCTCGCTCAGCACATGGGGCAATGCTTCATACGAATCGTTCAATAAAACCATATCCGCGACATTGCGAGCCGCATTGCTGCCACTCTGCATCGCAATGCCAAGATGTGCTTTTTTGAGTGAAAGCACATCATTCACCCCATCCCCAATCATGGCCACACGATGCCCTTGCTTTATCAGCGAGTTTATCACCTGCTGCTTTTGCTCCGGTGTAATTCGCCCAAATATCTGCCGGTCATCAGCCGCCTGTGCAAATTCCCCAACACTCATATTGGCCAATTCGGGTCCAGAAATCATGTTAGTGTGGACCAGCCCCGCTTGTCTGGCAACGGCCGTCACTGTTTGTGGACTATCGCCAGAGATGATTTTGAGCTGCACGCCCAGCTGTAAAAACGCTTCAATGGTCTTTGCCACATGTGGCCGTAAACTGTCTTGAAGTGTGATCAGAGCAAGTGGCGTTAGTGCTGGAAACAACGGCCGTTCTTGGACATCGTGCAGTGAAGTGGTTTCATAATTGGCAGCAAATAGCAGCACACGCAGCCCTTTGTCGGAAAGTGTGGCAATCTCGGCCTCCAGAGCTGGAACAGCTTCTTGAGGGAGATGATCGGCCATCATTTCAAATGCACCCAAGACAAAAACACCACGGCAATCTTTGTCGGCAAAGGCTAGGGCGCTGCATTTGCGCACAGAAGAGAATGGGATTTCATCAATTGGCTGCCGTCGCAACCCTGATGTGCCGTGGGCAATTGCTTCGTTTGTCTTGTTGCCATCGTTAACGCTGCGGACAAAGTCTCCCAAGTATTGTTTTGTTTGGGCATGGGCATCGTCTTGCAGCAAATAGACGCTATCTAGCACGAGTTCGTTGCTGGTGAGTGTGCCTGTTTTGTCCATGCAGAGGACATCGATGCTGTTGATGGACTCAACTGCGTTGATGTGTTGGACCAAAGCACCCTTTTTGGCAATGGCGGAAGCGCCCATTGCATAAGCAGCGGAAATGGTGAGAAATAAACCATAGGGAACGAGTCCGACGAGAACGGCCGTTGCCTTTATATTCGTAAGAAAGCTAAAATCCTGAATGAAGCCCGTCAAATAAAAAATAGCGGCCATGATGGCGGCCAGCAAGATAATGAGGTTGATGACATAGCTAACACTTGTCTGCAAAGGGGTAAATGTGATCTCGAATTTTTTGGCTTCGGCTGTAAGGCGATTGGCGTAACTCTCGTTGCCGACCTGTTCTGCTTGGTAAAGTGCAGAGCCTGTCACACAGAAACTACCGGACAGCACCTGATCGCCATGTTGTTTGCGGATATGATCAGATTCCCCAGTTAACAAGGATTCATCCATTTCGACAAAGCCTTGATCAACAATTTTGCCATCAACAACAGCCTGTTCACCACTGTACAGCCAAATGAGATCTCCTCGCACCAAATCGGCGGGGGTCACTTCTTTTTTGGTTCCATCGCGTTGCACGAATATTTGTGGGTTGGCGACAACTGCAATTTGATCAAGCTGCCGCTTGGCTCGAATTTCTTGGAACGTACCGATCAACGCGTTGAGAATACCGACAATAACGGTGATAAAAGCATCATTGTAGCGTCCCAAAATAGCGAGGATAGCGCTGATGACAAAGAGGATTAGGTTGTAGGTAGAGAATAAATTGGTGCGGATAATTGACCAGTTTGTGCGGCTGGTCTTTGTTTGAATATCATTCCCTGCGCCACTTTTCTGGCGTTGAATGACTTCTGCTGTTGTTAGGCCATCAAATTGCTCAGTTACTGTCATTTGCTGACCATATTACCACATTTCTGAAGCGTTTGACCCCCTTGGAGTTTTTGCCAACTAAGAGCGAAAATTAAATAAGACAATGAA